>DATMJU010000648.1:0-7396 GCA_035553795.1 Vicinamibacterales bacterium | reverse complement strand
GGCTGGATCCGGATCTGTCGGGCGCGATCGAGATCTACGACGGCGCCTGGGATCTCCTCGACCGCATCGAGCGTTCGCTCCTGTCGTAATCTAGCGCCCGGAGGCAGATGCAATGCATCACGTTCGGGTTGAAGATCTTCCGCTGCGCGGCAGCTCGCGCAACTTCGTCGGCGCCGATCAAGGCGGGGTCGCCATGTCGGCATTCCTGTTTCACGGCCAGGTCGGCAGCGGCCCGGGCCCTCATCGACATCCGTATGACGAGATTCAGTTCATCCAGCAGGGTCGCGGCGTGTGGACCGTCAACGGCAGGGAGTTCGAAGCCGGCGCGGGCGACGTGCTGGTGATCAAGGCGGGCGAAGTTCACGGCTTCAAATGCACCGAGGCTCCATTGGTGCAGCTTGACGTGCATCTCAGCCCCACGTTTATCCAAGAGAACTTGTGAGCGCGCTGGCGTAGTGGCTTCCTCAAATTGGGCGGTTCCGCACCCTATCTGCGGCCCGCTCACGCTCTCCGGCGGCGCTAGAAGCTGGCATCGCGATTGCTATTACAAGGTGCAACACCGCTCGCTGCCCGCTCTGGGATGGCGACACACCTCTTACCAACCGGCGGGGGCTTAGGCCCCCGACTCGCCTTCTCTAACCTTGCGAAACCTTTGAGACAGTTGCCGCTGCCTTGCGCACCCTCTGGACAACCAGATCCAGGTCGTAAGGCTTGCCGACGATCTCGATCAGCTCGACCTCGGGCCCGGCCAATGCCCGCACGTGGCGCTCATTAGTGGTGGTCAGGACGAAGCGGGCGGAGCGTAGCGATTCGGCGTTCCTGATGTGGAGGAACAGCCGCCAGTTCGCCTCATACGGCAGCGCGATGTCGTAGAGGACCACGTCAGGCGTGTGCTGGCGGCAGAAGGCCTCGAGGTCCACGTTCCCGTCGCGAAGCTCATAGGTAAAGGCGGACACCACGACAAATCCTTCATACTCGAGGATGAACCGCAGCATGTCCACGGTGTCCGGGCTGGTGTTGAAGACGGCAACGACAGTCGGTGTTTCCGGCATGTGCCGAAATCATGCAAGAAGGATGACGCTCCTATGCCGGCCGGATGACGCTCCGCAACCAGGCGCATGCACCGCTGCATGCGCGTAACGGGCTCACCGCCACAGGTCAGCAGTCTAGGACTGCCGCTCGCCCGCCATTTCAATCCAATCAAATTCTTCTTCGAGCTGGTGAAACGCATCGTCGCCAATCTCACTGCTGTCGCGCATGCGGAACACCTCCTGCCGCGCCTCGGCGAGCGCCCGGCGATGCAGGTCACGATGCGTGGCAACCGCGGCCGCGCGGTCGTGCTGCTGGTCGTCCGCCAGTAGCAGCGCAAATTCCTTCCGGACGATGTTCGCAATCGGTGACGTGTCGCCTTCGAGCGTTGCCAGGCCGGCCTGCGACGCCCGCCGGCGGGCGGCACGCAGCTCCTTGCCAACCGGATCGTCGTCTTGCAGGTTGAGCGATCGGAGGAGCGGCTTCAAGGTGAGGCCGTGCACGACGAGCGTTCCCACCACGACGGCAAACGCCGTCAGCATGATGAGGTCGCGATAGGGAAACCCGGCCGGCAGTGCCATGGCGGCAGCGAGGGAGACAATGCCGCGCATGCCCGCCCATGCGATCACCATGCCGCTGCCCACGGTCGGCCGCAGCATCGGCCGCGGCGGGTTGAATCCGGTCACGCGATCGCGCCAGCGGAGGGCGGCATTGAACGACATCTGCCACGCGATGCGCACCATGATGACGGTCACCAGGACGGTGCCGGCGACCATGAAATAGCGTGAGCGGTCGGCGACCTCGAGGGTTTCAAAGATCGGACGGATCTGCAGGCCGATGAAGATGAACGCGAGAATGTTGAGCGCGAAGATCGTCGTTTCCCAGACGGCGTAGGTTGGAATCCGCACCCTCGCGGCCGTGCGCTGTGGCGACGAGCGCGCCACCGTCATCGCGTAACACACCATCGTCAGGACAGCGGACAAGCCCAGTTTTTCCGCAAGGATCCACACCCCGAACGTCGTCGTGAACTGCAGGATGATCGCCGTCGGCACGTGATGGACGCTCGTCAACAGGCGCAGCGTGATCCAGCCGAGCGCCGGCCCCACGAGCACGCTGCCGAGCAGGCCTAGCGACAGCGCAGGAATCACGTCACCGAACGAAAAATCACCGACCGCGACGGCCCCGACGGCCAGGCGGTAGATCAACAGGGCGCTCGCATCGTTAAGCAGACTCTCGCCTTCCAGGATCGTCAGCAGGCGCTGAGGCGGACGCAACGGCCGCAAGACAGCGGTCGCCGCCACCGCATCAGGCGGCGCGACGATGGCGCCGAGGGCGATGGCGGGTCCCCAGGGCATCTCGGGAATGAAGAACCGAACGACGGCCGCGACGGCGAACGTGGTGAGCGCGACGCTGAACACGACGAGCCCGAGCAGCGGTGCCCAGTTGTCCTTCAGATCTCTCGGCGATGCATCGTACGCGGCATCGAGCAGGATGGGCGCCACGAACAGCGCGAGCACCAGCTCCGGCGGCAGCGTGAAGGACGGCGTGAGCGGAAAGAACGCGAGCCCCGCTCCGCCGAGGGCCAGGAAGACCGGATACGGTGCGCCGACGCGGCGAGCGAGGCTGGCCAGTATGACCGCGGCGGTAAAGAGACCGAGAAGCTGCTCTAACTCATGCATAAGCGCTGCGAACCTGTGTTGCTACAGTGTCACAGCTAGCTCACGGGATTCGGCGCTGAGAATCTCGTCAATGGAGGCGCGGTTAATCGAGGCCCCTTGTAGGCCTTGACGTCGCCGAAACGAATCTGCTGCTCCCAATCGGCACGGGCCTGCCGGATCTCATCAGGCGTGCGCGCCACGAAGTTCCACCACATCAGGATGGTTTCAGGGAACGGTGGTCCGCCAATCAGCAGGATCCTCGCGCCACCACGGCTCTTGAAGCAGATCTCCGCGCGGGTGAGGCCGAGGTAATACAGCGTTCGACTTTCGAGCGGCTGGCCGTTCAGCGAGCAGTCTCCGCTGAGCAGCAGCACCGCGTGTTCGAACGCGCGATCGAGCGGCAGATCCAGTTCGTGCCCGGCATGGACCGCGATATCCGCGCCGAGCAGCGGTGAGTAGTACGGCGCCGACGAACGCGCGCCGCCGAGTTCGCCGGCAAACACGCGCGCGATGCCGGCGGGTGATTCGATCGCCGGCACTTCGGCGAGGTGCGCAAATCCCGGCGCCATCTGGCGATGCGCATCGGGAAGCGCCGTCCACAGTTGCACGCCGTTGAGACGGCCGGTGTTGTCGCGCGGCGTCTGTTCGGCGTGCGCGATGCCGGCGCCGGAGGTCATGACGTTCACACCACCCGGTCGCAGGACCGACTCGTAGCCGAGGCTGTCGTCGTGAACGATCTCCCCTTCGTGCAGCCACGTGACGGTCTGCAACCCGATGTGCGGGTGCGGCGCCACGTCCATCGGCTGGCCGTCACTGAAGGTCATCGGGCCAAAGCGATCCAGGAAGCACCACGGTCCCACCAGGCGGCGTTCCCTGATCGGCAGCGCCCGATCGATCGCGAGTGCACCGAGGTGCATCTCGCGATTGGGGTGCGCTTCGAACTCGTGTTGTGCCGCGCCAAGCGCACTGCACTCACGGGCACCGGCGGCAGGGTCGGATCGGTCTGACATGGCGCGCTTAATTTATCCCGCTTCCGGCCCGGTCCGTCGACTACTGCGGCTGCGCCTGCAGCGACACCGTCACGCGGACGTCATCGCCGACAAGAAGGCCCCCGGTTTCAAGCGCCGCGTTCCACACCAGCCCGTATTCCTTGCGGTCGAGCGTGATCTCCGTTTCGAACGCGAGCTTCTGGTTGCCCCACGGATCCTTGGCGGAGCCGAGGTAGGTGACCGGCAGAACGACGGTCTTCGTGACGCCGCGAATCGTGAGGTTGCCGGTGACGTCGTAACGCTCCGGCGAGCGGGCCGTGATGCCGGTGCTCGTGAACGTCAGCGTCGGGTACTTCTCGACCGCAAAGAAATCGTCCGACCGCAGGTGCTTGTCGCGATCCGGCTGGTTCGTGTCGATGCTGGCAGTGCGGATTGAGAACGCGACCGACGACTTTTCGGGTGCCGCCTCATCGAAATCAATGGTGCCCGAGAGATCGGTGAACCGCCCTCGCACGCGGCTCAGCAAGTGACGGACCTGGAACTCAGCCTGGGTGTGCGCGGGGTCAATCTGGAACGTGCGAACGGTAGTAGTAAGTGCAGATGCCGTGGTCATGATTAATCTCCTGCCCTCTTAAGAGCAATCGAGATACCAAGATGCACAGCGCGTAACCTGTTGATTCTAAAGAACTGGTCCGTAAAAGCGAGTGGCAATCCTATCATTTTGATAGAATCACACTCTCAAAACGAAAGGGTCTTGGAATGCGGGCGAAAGACTTGGATCTGCGAGAGCTGCTCGACTTCGAGCCGACGGGCGGCATTATCCGGTTCGCCGGTGACCGCGCCGTCCTGCTCAATACCGTCGCACTCGGCGTGCTCCGCCAGGAATTGGTCGACACCGTCGGCGCAACCACCGCGCGCGGCATCCTGACGCGCTTCGGCTACGCGCACGGATGGCGCACCGCCGAAACCCTCAAGACCACCTTCGAATGGGACTCGCCCCGTGAATGGCGGCTCGCCGGCGGCCGGTTGCACCAGCTCCAGGGCATGCTGGTCTACCAGCCGGCCGCGCGCGAACCTGGCGAGGCGTCGAGCCATCACGCCGAATCCGTCTGGCGTGATTCGTACGAGGCCCAGGAACACCTCCTCCACGTCGGCCAATCGAGCGAGCCCGTGTGCTGGACGCTCTGCGGATTCGCCAGCGGCTACCTGAGTTACTGCGAGGGCAAACGGATCTATTGCGTGGAGAAAAAGTGTCGCGCCAAGGGCGACGCGCACTGCGAGATGGTCGGCGACACGGAGGAAGCCTGGGGCGAGGCCATGAAGGGCCAGTTCGCCTTCTACGGACGCGAGTGCCTGGATGACAGCCTGAGGCACGTCACCAACCTGCTGAAGTTGACCGAGCAGAAACTCGCCGTCCGCCGCCGCGAGCTGGCGCGCGTCGAAGTCCGCGAACCCAAAACCGGCATCGTCGCGCAAAGCGAAAAGATGCAGGCGGTCCTCGATCAAGTGCATCGCGTGTCGCACGTCGATACCACGGTGCTGCTGACCGGCGAGAGCGGCGTCGGCAAGGAAGTGCTCGCGCGTGTGATTCATGAGGATTCCGCGCGCGCCGCCATGCCGTTCCTCGCCATCAACTGTGCCGCGGTGCCGGAAGCGCTGATCGAGAGCGAGCTGTTTGGCCACGTGCGTGGCGCGTTTACCGGCGCGACCCAGGATCGCGTCGGGCTGTTCGAAGCCGCGAGCCGTGGGACGCTGCTGCTCGACGAGGTCGGCGACCTGCCCGCGGCGATGCAGGTGAAGTTGCTGCGCGTGCTACAGGAGCACGAGATCCGGCGCGTCGGAGAGAATCGCACCAAGACGGTTGACGTCCGCGTGCTGGCGGCGACGCATCGTGACCTCGCCGCCGAAGTCGCGGCTGGACGCTTCCGGCAGGACCTCTACTACCGGTTGCGTGTGATCGAGATCCACATTCCTCCCCTGCGCGAACGTCCGGATGATGTGCTGCCGATGGCGCGTCGTTTCCTGTCCGAGACCGCCGCCCGATTGAAGCTGCCGGTGACGGGGTTGACGCCACGCGCCGCCGACCAGTTGACGAAGTGGTCCTGGCCCGGAAATGTCCGCGAGCTGCAAAATGTGATCGAGCGCGCGATCGTCCTTGCCCGCGGCAACCGGATCGAGATCGATGATCTTCCGGAGGAAGTCCGGCGGCTCGACGCGGGAACGACGAACGAACGACGCAGCCTCGCTGATGTCGAGCGAGACCATATCCAGCGCGTCCTCGACTCGGTCGGCGGCAACAAGACCAAGGCGGCCGCCATCCTGCAGATCGGCCAGGCGACGCTGTTTCGAAAACTCAAGACGATGTAGGACGCCGTCGGGCTCGCTACCAGGCTGTTGGCTTGTAGTCCTTCAGGAACTGGCCCCACACGTGTTTGCCGGTATTGAAGCCGGTGATGATCGGCGCCACGATGCGGGCGCCGCCATCGACGATGTCCAGCGGCGGATGGAAGCGCTGTTCGGCGGTCTTGCGCATCGCGATCTCGATCGGGTCCTCGTCGGTCACCCAGCCGGTATCGACGCTGTTCATGTGGATGCCGTCGTTGTAGTAATCGGTCGCCGCCGTGCGCGTCATCATGTTCAGCGCGGCCTTGGCCATGTTGGTGTGCGGATGCCGGGCGGTCTTCGCGATTCGGTAGAACTGCCCTTCAACCGCCGAGACATTGACGATGTGCTTGTCGCGTTCAGGCGTGCGCAGCATCAGCGGCTTCAGCCGGGCGTTGAACAGGAAGGGCGCGATCGCATTGACGAACTGCACCTCGATCATCTCGACGGTCGGCACGTCGGCCAGCAGCATGCGCCATGAGTTCATGTCGCGGAGATCGACCTGCTGCTGATCTTCATCCAGCCTGCCCTCGGGAAACAGGCTCGCCCGCACCTGCAGCTCCTCGTCGAGCAGGCGCACTTGCGACATGAGCGCCGTCGAACCCGCGTGACCGCGGAGCGCCGGCGTGGCCTGCGCGTGGCCAAGCAGGCGGCGCACGTGTTCCGGCAGTTCCTGCGCCGCCGTCAGCTCGGCCTTCATCATGTGGGCGTAGAACTCCGGCGGACGACGAACGGTCTGGCAGGCGTTGCTGATGATGAAGTCGAGCCGGTCGCGCGTCGCCACCATGTCGCGGCAGAACGCCTCGACGCTCGGCAAGTTCCGCAGATCGAGCCCGAAGATCTCGAGGCGATCGCTCCAGTCCGCGAAATCAGGTTCCTGCGCGTACCGCGAGGCCGCATTCTGGGGAAACCTGGTCGTCACGATCAGGCGCGCGCCGGAGCGCAGCAGGATCAGCCCGGCCTGGTAGCCGATCTTGACGCGCCCGCCCGTCAGCAGCGCAACGCGGCCGCGCAGGTCCGCCAGCTCGGTCCGCGCCGAGAAATTGAACGCCGCGCATTCCGGGCAGAGTTGATCGTAGAAGTGATGAATCTCCGAGTATTTCGACTTGCAGATGTAGCAGACGCGTTCGACGGATGGCGCCGGCTCGCCGGGCAGGCTCGGCTCTTCGAGCGGCGGCGGAAAGACGTTCGGCGTCGTGACGTTCAGCCGGCGCCGGCGCTCGCGAATGCCGGTGGCATTGAGCGCGGCCTCCTCGCGGCGGACCATCTCGCGTCGGTCGGCCTTGCGTCTTCTTCTGTTCGCTGCCGGATCTGCGGTCGACAGCGCCGCAATCGCGC
>DATMJU010000647.1:0-8211 GCA_035553795.1 Vicinamibacterales bacterium | reverse complement strand
ACCAGCAGGTCCTGACGGCGACGACAGATTGCCGGCAATTCGGCAATCTGTTCGTCTGTTCTCAGTCTTAGCTGTTCGCCAGTAGCCCTAGGCGAGCGCAGGATGCCGGCGATGCCAGTCGGTCGCTTGCTCGTAGGCGAGCGCCACTCGGCAGATGGTCGCTTCGTCGTAGAGCCGTCCGGTCACCATGATCGATTGCGGCATGTTGTCCACGAATCCGCACTTCAGCGCGATCGCGGGGTGGCCGGTCAGGTTGGTCACCTGCAGGCTCGATGTTCCCGGCGCAAGGCTGAGGAACGCGTCGTACTGCGACATCAACTTGTCCATGTGCTCCATCAGCAACCTGCGCGCGCGCATGGCGCGGATGTATTCCACCGCGGGGATGAAGCGCGAGCTGCGGAAGGTGTTCGGCCAGTCACCCGGTGACTGAGCGGTCAGCGTCGCCAGCTTCTCCCTGTCTCTCGTGAGATCGTCGAACGCAGCAGCGGCCTCGGCGCTCAGCACGAATCCAATCGAACCGGCCGGGAACTCAGGCATCGAGATTGGCTCGAGCTTCGCTCCGAGTTTGCGGAACTGATCGAGCGCGTCGCGATACATCGCCTGCCGCGTCGTCGCCGTCGTCTTCTGCGCCTCGGTCGGGTTGTTGACGTTCGAGGCGTTCTCGAACTCGCGCTGGATGTAGCCGATGCGCATCGCCGAGAGCGGCCGATCCCCGTTCCACTCGAATGGCGCATCCGTCACGGTGTCGTCCTTGCCGTCGCTGCCGTAGATCGCGTTCAACACCAGCACGCAATCCTCAACCGATCGGCACATCGGCCCAATCTTGTCCATCGTCCAGCTCAACGCCATCGCGCCGTGACGACTGACGCGGCCATAGGTGGGACGCAGACCCGTGACACCGTTGGTCACTGATGGCGAGATGATCGAGCCGAGCGTCTCGGTGCCGATCGAGAAGCCGACGAGCCCAGCTGCCGTCGCCGATCCCGGACCCGCTGACGATCCGCTCGAGCTGCGCTCGGTATTCCAGGGATTGCGCGTCGAGCCGCCGAACCAGACGCCGCCCTGGGCCAGCGCGCCCATCGACAGCTTCGCGACCAGCACCGCGCCCGCCGCGTTCAGGCGTTCGACGACAGTCGCGTCGAGATCGATGACTTGATCTTTGTAAGGTGCGGCACCCCAGGTGGTCTTGATGCCCTTGGTGGCGAGCAGGTCCTTCGCCCCCCACGGAATGCCATGCAGCGGACCTCGATACTTGCCGGCCTTGATCTCCGCATCCGCAGCCGCCGCCTGCTTCAACGCCAGTTCTTCGGTGAGCGTGACGACGCAGTGGAGGACGGGATCGTATTTCTTCAAACGATCGAGGTAGATCTTCGTGAGCTCGGTGGACGTGATGCGCTTCGTCTCGATCAACACCGCGAGGTGCGTCACGGGCAGGAAAGCGATCTGCTCCGGCGTGAGGTTGTTCGGCACGACCGGTCGCGTGACCTTCAGCTTTGCTCCGGGCGTCGATCGACCGGTTGGCTTCTTGCCCGGCAGGTAGGGCCGGAAGGTGACCGCCGGCTCCGTATCGAGCGGGATGTTGAGCTTGCGCAGCTCCTCATAGCTGGCCAGGTTGCGATTGACGCTGTTGAGCGCCATTTGCTCCTCGGCCTCGGTGAAATCCACGCCGAAGATGCTCTCGGCGGCGTCGAGGCGGAGGCGATCGATGCGCTGGGGGGCCGAGGCTTGCTGAGCTAAAACGGGTGCCGCGGCGCTGGCCGCGAAAAGACTGCTAAAGAAGCGCCTTCTGTTCATAGGTGCGCACAAGGTATCAAAAAAGGACGACGTCCGCGCTCAATGTCCCGTCCGTCATAATGGAGACGTGTTAACTGCTTTCGATCTGCACCTCCTCGGCGAAGGGACGCACTTCGAGGCGTTCAACAAGCTTGGCGCCCGTGTCACCGAGCACGAGGGCGTGAGCGGGGTCGTGTTCGCGGTGTGGGCGCCCAATGCCCGTGCCATCAACGTGGTTGGCGACTTCAACCACTGGAAGGGCGCCGCGCATCCGCTGCGCCAGCTCCAGACCTCCGGCTACTGGGAAGCGTTCATTCCGGGCCTTGGCAAGGGCGCGGCGTACAAGTTCGAGGTGTTCGGCGCCGACGGCAGCCGCGTGCTCAAGGCCGATCCGTGCGCGCGTTACTTCGAGACGCCACCCAACACCGCGTCGATCGTGTGGGATAGCAGCGACTACGCCTGGCAGGACGACGCGTGGATGGCCGCGCGCGAAGGGCGCGGCCAGTGGAAGCAACTGCCGATGTCGGTGTACGAAGTGCACCTTGGCAGCTGGCAGCGATCCCCCGACGGCAAGCTGCATACGTATCGCGACATGGCCGCGCGGCTCGTGCCGTACGTGAAGGACATGGGCTTCACGCACGTCGAACTGCTGCCGGTCATGGAGCATCCCTACACCGGCTCGTGGGGCTACCAGGTGATCGGCTTCTTCGCGCCGACCAGCCGCTTTGGCACGCCCGAGGATTTCAAGTTCCTCGTCGATGCGTTTCACCAGGCCGGCATCGGCGTGATCCTCGACTGGGTCCCCGGACACTTCCCGAAAGATCAGCACGGCCTCGCGCGCTTCGATGGCACCGCGCTCTACGAGCACGCCGACCCGCGCCAGGGCGAGCACCAGGACTGGGGCACACTCGTCTTCAATTACGGCCGCCACGAAGTGCGCTCGTTCCTGTTGAGCAATGCGCGCTTCTGGTTGACCGAGTTCCATCTCGACGGGCTGCGCGTGGACGCCGTCGCGTCGATGTTGTATCTCGATTACTCGCGCGAGGCGGGGCAGTGGGTGCCGAACAAGTACGGCGGCCGCGAGAACTTCGACGCGATCGAGTTCATCAAGCAGCTCAACATGCTGGTCGAGAAGGATTGCCCGGGCACGTTCGTGTGCGCTGAAGAATCAACGTCGTGGCCCGGTGTCACGCGTCCCGTGCATCTTGGCGGTCTTGGTTTCACTTACAAGTGGAACATGGGCTGGATGCACGACATGCTCGACTACACGAAGGAAGATCCGGTCCACCGCAAGTGGCACCACAACAAGATCACCTTCTCGATGATGTACGCCTACAGCGAGAAGTTCGTGCTGCCGTTCTCGCACGACGAGGTGGTGCACGGCAAGCGCTCGATGGTGGACAAGATGCCCGGCGACATGTGGCAGAAGCACGCCAACCTGCGTGCGCTCTACGGCTACATGTTCGTGCATCCCGGCAAGAAGCTGATGTTCATGGGCGGCGAGATCGGGCAGTGGCGCGAGTGGAATCACGACTGGCAGCTGGATTGGGAAGTGCTCGGCGATCCGCTGCACGCCGGCCTGCAGCGCTGGGTGCGCGACCTGAACATGGTCTACCGCCGCGAAGCCGCGTTGTTCGACGCCGACTACGACCCCGCCGGGTTTTCATGGATCGACTGCAACGATCACGAGCACAGTGTCATCGCGCTGCGGCGGCAACCCGCCGGGAACCGGGAACCGGGAACCGGGAACCCGGGTCACGTCATCGCCGTCGTTAATTTCACGCCGGTGCCAAGACGCGCGTATCGACTGGGCGTGCCGGCTGAAGGCGCCTACGTGGAGGTTCTCAACAGCGACGCCGGCGTCTACGGCGGCAGCAACCTCGGCAACCATGGCCGCGTGCTCACGGAGGACGTTCCCTCGCACGGACACGAGTGGTCGCTCAGCCTGACCGTCCCACCTTTGGGATTTCTGCTGTTGAAACCGAACAAGTAAATTCAGCGGATCTTCAACGCTCTGGATTTTGGGAACCCGTGCTGCACGGAGATCCCAGCAATTTTGCGCGAAAACTGTGCAGCGTGGGTCGGCATGCTCTTCGCTATAGCCGAAGCGCATGGTTCGGCGTGGGACGAACGTAGGGACGAGTGCCTTTCTGGTTGACCGCAACTGGCGGCAGGCAGATATTGCCGCTATGGCTCCCTCCCACGGGCACGTTCCCCTCCGCGTAATTTTCAGCGTCGCGACGGCTCTCGGGTTCTTCTCCGCGTTTGCGGCGTTCTATTTCGTCTCGACGTTCACCGACAAGCCCGCGGCGTTCAGCCTGCTGCTGACGCTGAATCTTGGCTATTGGTACTCGTGGGCGGCGCTGGCGCCTGCCATCTTCTGGATCACGCGGCGATTCCCGTTCGATCGCGCCACGTGGAAGATGGCGATTCCCATTCACGTCGCCGGCGTCATCATCGCCGTCGCGCTGCACGTCGTCCTCACCGTCGCACTACGCATCGGGACGTACTGGTCGTTCGGCGAATCGCTCGACACGTGGCTCCACGAAGCGCAGGAGATGCTGTTCCTGAACTTCGACTGGGAGATGATGACCTACTGGACCATCGTCGGCGTCGGCACGGCGCTGAAGTATCTCCACGAGGCCCGCGCGCGCGAGCTGAACGCGGCGCAGCTCGAGACCCGGCTGGTCGAAGCGCGCCTCCACACCCTGCAGCGGCAGATGCAGCCGCACTTCCTGTTCAACACCCTCAACACGATTTCGGCGCTGATGCACCGCGACGTGGAGGCGGCTGACGCGATGATTGCGCGCCTCAGCGACCTGCTCCGCATGTCGTTGCAGCGGGTCGGCGTCCAGGAAGTGTCCCTGAAGGAGGAGCTCGATTTCCTGTCAAAGTACCTGGAAATCGAACAAACCCGCTTCCGTGACCGTCTGACAGTAGTGTTCGACGTCCAGGCGGACACGCTCGACGCGCTCGTCCCCAACCTTTTGCTGCAGCCGCTCGTCGAAAACGCCATCAAGCACGGCCTTGGTCCCAGGCCCACACCTGGCCAGGTCACCGTGCGAGCCCGCCGCAACGGCGCTCTGCTCGAACTCGACGTCCAGGACAACGGCGTCGGGCTCTCAGCCGCGCGATTGACTGACTTCAATCGCGGCGTCGGGCTTAGCAATACCCGGTCACGACTCGACCATTTATATGGGTCGCTGCACCGGTTTGAATTCAGGCAGCCCGCCGAGGGCGGGTTGCTGGTGTGCATCGCCATTCCGATGGCGGAGCTTGCAAGTGAGACAGGGATGCGTGAGGAAGGCACAGCAGTGGCCTAACCCCAACAAGGACGGATGGCGTGACCAAGATTCGCACGATGGTGGTGGATGATGAGCCGATGGCGCGCGAGCGCATTGTCGGACTTCTGAGCCAGGAAAAAGATATCGAGATGGTTGGTGAGTATTCTGACGGAACGCAGGCGGTGTCGGCGATCCAGCAGCAGCATCCCGACCTGGTGTTTCTCGACGTGCAGATGCCGGCGTGTGACGGCTTCGGCGTGATCCAGCAGCTCGGCCCCGAACAGGTGCCGGCGGTGGTGTTCGTCACCGCGTACGACGAGTACGCGCTCAAGGCGTTCGAGGTTCACGCCATCGACTACCTGCTCAAGCCGTTCGGCCGCGATCGCTTCGCGCAGACGCTGCAGCATGCCCGCGAGCACCTCGAGCGGCGCCGTGCCGGCGACCTTGGCAAGCGCCTGATGGCGCTGGTGCAGGACATCAAGCCCGAGCCGCAGCGTCTCGATCGCCTCGTCGTGAAGTCCGGCGGCCGCGTGTTCTTCCTGCGGACCCAGGAGATCGACTGGATCGAAGCGGCAGGCAACTACGTCCGCCTGCACCTCGGCGAGGAGTCTCACCTGTTCCGCGAGACCATGAACAACATGGAAGGCCGGCTGGACGCGCAGCGTTTCGTCCGCATCCATCGCTCGCGCATCGTCAATACCGACCGCATCAAGGAAATGCAGCCGTGGTTCAACGGTGAGTACGTCGTGGTGCTGCAGAACGGCACGCGGCTGACACTGAGCCGCGGTTACCGCGAGAAACTTCAAGAACGATTGGGCAAGGGCTTCTGACGATCTGACAGCCCGACCGCCTGACGACCTGGGAGGCCGGCATGACTGAGCAAGGCAACAAGCCGCAGCACTGCGAGAAGGAACTGGCCCAATTCATCCGGAACGGCGCGAACCGCCGTCCGGATCAAGCCTTCGGCGACTACTACCGCGGCCGCAGCGCGTCCTGCGCGCTCGGCGCGGCCTACGAGGGGATGTATCGCCTTCCGACCCAGGCCAACGGCCTGCGGCCAACGAAAGACCTCGAGTGGTTCTTCGACTGCCTCGAAGGCTCCGTGCGTGCCTGCCCGGGCGGCGACAACTGCCACAAGAAACTCAGCCTCGCCGCCATCATGGTGCACCTCAACGACGACCATAAGTGGTCGCGCGAGCAGATCGCCCAGTGGCTGGAAGGGCTCAAGTAGCTGCCAATGGCCAGTTAAGTTTTAGTTTTAGTTCGAGTTCGAGTTTCTATTAGGCGAGCCTGTTCGGTTTCCAGGAGCGCGATCCCCATCTTGGCCAGAAAGTCCGCGTTGCTGGACGCGTCGTCCGCTTCGATCAGATTGTTTGACGTACTGTCGGCGGCGCGAACCAGGTTTTCCCAAACCGCCTTGCTCGGCACATTGGAGAAATGTCTCGGACAACTCGCGTTGACATTGATGCTGAATCGAATCGCCCGATCATGAAGGGCTTGGGTGCGTAGTCGCTTTTCTGAGGGCGCATTCATGCACCGCATAGGTGCAATCAATTGGCACTCAAACTACAACTCAAACTGGAACTGGCCATTGGCAGCTGTCAGTAAAAAAGAAAAGGCCCGGGAGCTTCCTCCCGGGCCTTCTCAACTATCGTCCGCTCGCTGTTACCAGCGGGCCGAGATGCCGAAGCGCATGACGCGGGGAGCGATGATGCCGCTCACCGAGTTCGCGTTCGTCGCCGCCTGGTTGCGGTTGATCGCCTGGATCGTGTTCGTGTTCGTCAGGTTGAACACGTCGATCGCGGGGACCAGCGTGAAGGAACCGAAGCGCACGGTCTTGTCGACGCGGAAGTCGACCGTGTGCAGGTTGTCGAGGCGAACCTCGCCCATCGGATCCAGCAGCACCTGCGCCGTGCCCGCGCCATTGGCGCGCGCCGGCGTCAGGATGGACTGTGGGAACGGGAAGCCCTGGCGGCCCAGGTAGTTCATGGCCACGTTCACATCCCACGGCAGCATGACGCGCGCGTTGGCCTTCACAGCCCACTTGGAGTTCTGGAACACGTTGCCGATGCCAGAGCCGCCCGATTCCGGCGCGTACTCGAACGAACCCGGGCAGGAGTCGGCGACGCACGTCGGGTCTTCGTAGGCGTTCGCCGAGTCGAAGTAATCGACCGCATCGTTGTACGCGTAGCTGAAGTTCGCCGACCAGCGGTTGGCCATGCGCTTCTGGAACGTGAACTCGAGACCGTTGAAATCCCGGAAGCGATCGGGACGGTTGGTATAGATATTCGCCGACGGGATCTGAATCGTCGGTTCGAAGTAGGTGACCGTCTCGCAGCGAGCGCCTGCCACAGAGCAGGTCGGGGTGAACGACACCGAGCGGTAGTTGGCGCTGGTGAAGCCGTCACGATCGTTCCAGAGGAACTGATCGTACTTGCGCCACACATAGCTGGCGCCCACGGCCATCTGCGAACCGAGCTGGCGATCGAAGCCGACGATGAATTCGCGGGTGCGATCGTTCTTGACGTTCGGATCAACTCGCGTCGGCGAGGCCGTCGCGGTCGGGTTGGCCGGGTCGTAGGCGACGCTCTTCGAGAGGAAGGGCACCGACGTGTTGACTTCGTTGGCCTGCACGAACGCATCGCCGTTCGTGTCGGTCCAGGGGTAGCGGACGAACACCGCGCCGGTCGACGCGAGCTGGTTCGACAGCTGGCCCGGGGCCATCTGGCCGTAGTAGGTGGCGAACGACGCCGACATCACGTTGCGGCCGTTGCCGGTGAGGTCGTAGGTGGCGCCGATGCGCGGCGAGAAGTCCTTCCACACCACGCCCGCGTCCGCGCCCTTGAAGTCGATCGACGGCATCAGGGTGGGGAACGTCGGATTGGCCGGCACCAGACCCGCCTGGGCCGCGTCGTCCTGGATGTCGTAACGGAAGCCCAGGTTGAGCGTCAGGCGATCCTTCGTGAAGGTGTCCTGCAGGTAGAACGCGTGCGTGGTCAGGCTCGAGATGGAATTGCCATCCCGCCAGATGTCCGCTTCAGCGGCGACACCGTTGCGGAAGCGGGCATCGATGAAGCCCCCGCGGTGGTTCAGGCTCGTCGAGCTCGCCGTGCGCCAGCGGTAGCCGGCCTTGAAGGAGTGATCGCCGCCGAGC
>DATMJU010000646.1:0-10677 GCA_035553795.1 Vicinamibacterales bacterium | reverse complement strand
ATGTGCTGGTGGCGCCGCAGAACACGGTGACGCCGCCACTGCGATCGAGCTTCAGTTGCACGCCCGAGTGCGGCAGATCGTTCCAGTTGATCGGAAGACCGGCGCCCGAGAGATACGACGAGCACGCGAGGCCGACGCCGCGGCCGGGCGGCAGCTTACGGAACTTGTCGCGCCAGCCCGAGCGCTCAACGACTTTCTGAATGCATTCGGAGAGACCGATGGTACGGACTCGCATGTAGTTGGCAGTGAGCGAATCCGGCGGCGCGATGATCCCGAGCCGCAAGTCCGCCGGATCCTTCTTGAGGTGTTCGGCGATCTTGTCGAGCTGTACTTCCTGTCCGAACCGTGATTGCGGCGTGCCGTGTCCGCGCTTCGGACCGCATGGCGGCTTGTTGGTGAAGACGCGACAGCCGCGGAAGCGATACCGGGGAATGTCGTAGGTCACCGTCTGCAGTGCGCCGGTATAGAAGGTGCTGGCCACACCGTACGAGCCGTAGGCGCCGCCATCAAGCAGCGTCTGCAGATCGAGGCCGGTGATCTTGCCGTCCTTCGTGACGCCGGTGCGGAAACGCATCAGCACCGGGTGTCGTCCGCGATGGCAGTAGAACACCTCTTCGCGATTGAGGCAGATCTTGATCGGCCGATCGAGCAGCAGGGCCGCCTTGGCGACGACAATCTCGTGATTGAACGGATCGCTCTTGCCGCCGAAGCCGCCGCCGTTTGGGGTGGCGATGACGCG
The DNA here is from genome assembly GCA_035553795.1 of Vicinamibacterales bacterium. GTDB lineage: Bacteria > Acidobacteriota > Vicinamibacteria > Vicinamibacterales > UBA2999 > 12-FULL-67-14b. The sequence goes on along the minus strand of DATMJU010000646.1, from coordinate 9,938 downwards.
GATGTGCGCCGCCGGCATGGCGAGCGCCTTGGCGAGCGCCCGATGCAGGTAGTGCGGCGTCTGCGTGCTCGAATAGACGACGAGCTTGCCGTCGGGATCCTTGAGGGCCACGGTGGCGTGCTGTTCGAGCGGCAAATGCGTATTGCCCTCGAAGAAGAACACATCGTCAAACACGTGGTCGGCGCCGGCCATTGCCTGGTCAACGTCCCCGAACTCCAGCGCCACGGCCTTGTGAATGTTGCCGGTGTCGCCGTAGTCGTGAATGCGCGGTTCGGGATAGGCGAGGCTGTCGGCTGGAGACGCATAGGTGCGGAGCGTCTCGTACTCGACGTCGATCGAATTGGCGGCGAGCTCCGCCGTGGTCTCGTCCTGCGCGATGACGGCCGCGACCGGATCGCCGACGAAGCGAACCTTGTCTCGACAGAGCGCGTGTTCGTCGTGGCTCACCGGCAGAATGCCGTACGAAATTGGAAACGCATCGCCGGTCAGGACGAGGTGCACACCCTTGACGGCCTGCGCCTTTGCGACGTCGACGCGAACGATCCGCGCGTGCGGCTGCGTTGAACGCAGCAACCGGCAATGCAGCATGCGGGCGAGGATGATGTCGTCGGCGAAACGGGTCTGTCCTGTGACCTTTGCTCGTCCGTCGACTCGACGCCTGGGGTGTCCGACAACGCGCGTGGGCCGGCTCACTTCTTCACCCCTGCCGCGGCTTCAACCGCCTCGATGATCTGGAGGTAGCCCGTGCACCGGCAGATGTTTCCCGACAGCGCTTCGCAGATGCGCTCGCGCGAAGGGTGCGGCTCCTGGTCGAGCAGCGCTTTGGCGGTGATCAGGATGCCCGGTGTGCAGTACCCGCACTGCGAGCCGCCGAGGTCGGCAAAGCAGTCTTGAAGCGGATGCAGGCGCCCGTCGCTCGCCAGACCCTCGACGGTCGTGATCGCGCGCCCCTCCGATTCGACCGCGAGCACCAGGCACGAGAGCACGGGCTGGCCATCAACCAGGACGGCGCACGCGCCGCACTCACCGAGCTCGCAGCCATGCTTGGTGCCGGTGAGCTGCAGGTCTTCGCGCAGCACCTCGAGCAGGGTCTTGTAACTATCGGCGAGCACGTCGACGGCCTCGCCGTTTACCGAGCACGAAAGTCGGGTTTTCATGAGCGTCGCTCCACGACGGACAGCGTTCGCCTGGCGGCGGGCGTGCGCACCGCCAGGCCGCGCACCAGGAAATGTGAGATGACGTCGCCGACGGCGGCGGCCGAATCTGCGCCTTCGGGCCGGAACCAGGTCACCGTCCAGTTCATCGCGCCGAGCATGGCGCGCGCGACGATCGCGTGATTCATGTCGACCAGCTCGCCGGCCTTGATGCCTTCCGCGATGATCTTTCGCAGCGCCTGCTCGTAACGATCGCGCTTCTTCACGATCGCGGCGCGCAATGCTGGCGGCAACGATTCCATCTGCAGGTGTGCCGTCGCCCCTTCGATGTCGTCGAGCAGGGTGTGCACGTGCGCGGTCAGCACCAGCCGCAGCCGTTCGGGCGCCGATGAGGCCGTCCGTCGCGCGCTGGCGACCGCTTCGAGCATGTGGTCGAGCGCGAGATCCTGGCAGTAGAACAGCAGGTCATGCTTGCCGTCGAAATAGTGATAGAGGTTGGCGGGCGACAGGTCGGCGGCATCGGCGATGTCGCGCATGCCCGTGTCGGCGTATCCCCGGTCCCGGAACAACCGGGCCGCGGCCCTCAGGATGGCCGCGCGCTGCCGATCCCGGCGGCGGGCCCTGGGCAACGGGGCCGCCGTTTGTGAACGGCTGTTCGATTTTCGAACCACGGTTCATTATCGGCGCGGATGGCACGGCAGGGCAAGCTCGCCGTAGTATTCCGCATGCCCCGATTGACCAAGGCCGTTCTCCCGTTGGCGATCAGCGCCGCCGCCCTATGTTCCGCAGGGGCGTGCAGCTCCCGTCCCGCGAGCCGCGACGTGCCGCCGTTACAGGTGGAGATCTCGTCGATTCCGGAGATGCAGGCGGCGATGCAGCAGGGCCGCGTCACCTCGCGCGGGATCGTCACGCAATATCTCACGCGCATTGGACTGTACGAGGACCGGCTGAACGCCGCCATCTCGATCAACGCGAACGCGCTGGCGCAGGCAGACGCGCTCGATCGTGAACGCGCCGCCGGCCGCGTCCGCGGGCCGCTGCATGGCATTCCGGTGGCCCTCAAGGACAACATCCTCACGAAGGAAGATTTGCCGACCACAGGAGGCATGCTCGCGTTCAAGCACTACATGGCCCCGTACGACGCGACGCTGGTCACCAATCTGAAGAACGCCGGCGCCATCATTCTTGCCAAGTCGACGATGAGCGAGCTGGCGGGGTGGTTTGGCGACAGCTTCCGGCCCGGCGGGTATAACGGCGCGTCAGGCCAGAGCTACAACCCGTACGATCCCCGCGCCAACGACAACGGCCTGCCGATTCTGGAAACCAGCGGCTCGAGTTCGGGTGGTGGCGTCGCTGCCGGGCTGTGGGCAGCGAATGTCGGCACCAGCACCGGCGGCTCGATCGAAGGCCCATCAAACGTCAGCATGCTGGTTGGCATCAGGCCATCAACCGGCCGCATCAGCCGGCACGGCATCATCCCGTTGACGCTCGATCAAGACACGGCCGGGCCGATGACCGCGAATGTGACGGACGCCGCCGTGATGCTGGGCGTCCTCGAAGGACAGCCCGACGCCAACGACCCGCGCACCACTGAATGCCAGGCGCCTCCCAATCACGACTACACGGCGTTTCTGAAAGCTGACGCGCTCAAGGGAGCGCGGATCGGCATTCCTCGCGTTGGTTATTACGAGCCGCGCGAGTTTCCGGGAAAGGCGCGGCCGTTCCGCGGGCTCAGGCCCGACGAGGCGCAGTCGATGACCGACGCGATCGCGGCACTGAAGGCCGCGGGAGCGGAAGTGGTCGACCCTGCTGACCTGCCAAGCATGGTAGCCGCCGACGCGGCGGCGAACCTCACCTCGCACAACATCTGCGAGTTGCTGCCGTCCGGGACAACGCCGGATGATCTGTGCTCGACCGTCCTGCGCTATGGCATGAAGCGCGACTTCAACCTGTGGCTGTCGACGCTGGGCGCCTCGGCGCCGGTGAAGACGCTGACGGAACTCCGCGCCTGGAACACGGCGCATAAGGACGCCGGCGCGATCCGCTACGGCCAGGGCCGGCTGGATGCCGCGGACGCCATGGATCTCGAGAAGGACAAGCCTCGCTATGAGCGCGATCGGCGTGAGGACTTGAAGCTGACGAGAGAGCAGGGCCTGGATGCCGTGCTGACCCAGCACAAGCTCGACGCGCTGCTGTTCCCGGGATCGGCTGGCGCCAATTACGCCACCAAAGCCGGTTATCCCATCATCGTCGTGCCCTTCGGCATGGCCATCAATTACGACGAAGGTGCGAAGGGATCCACCGACGCGGTGCGGCCTTTCGGCGTGAGCTTTGTCGGCGCGCACTGTGCGGATCCCAAGCTGGTCGGCCTTGCCTACTCGTTCGAACAGGCGACGAAGAAGCGCGTGCGGCCGCCTCACACGCCGTGAGCTGCGCGCACTAGTCCCGGGGCTTGGGGCATCGGCCGTCGCGAACGGTGGGATCGGACAGGCATCGCGACGCCCGCGAAATCACATCGGGCAGGGCACCCAGCGCGCCGCGTCGCACCATCCAGTTGGGAATGCTGCCGCCCGGTCTGACGGCAATCTGGTAGGTGACTCGAGAGCGAGACGGATCGATGGCCTCGACCGCCCACGACCCGCGCAGTAGCGGCATGCGGACCGCGCCAGATGCTGACGGCAGGCGATCGGCCACCTCCGTCCACGCGCATCCGTTGTCCGAGTGACGGACATCAATCACCACGTCACGCGCCGACACCACCATGTACTGCGGTGCATACCGAAGGTAGACCTCGTAGCGGCCGCCGATTTCTCCAGACAGGATTCGGGCTTCGCGCACGCCGGGATCGAGCGTTTGGGTGAAATCGCACACTACGGACGTGATGCGGCCGGCGGGATGCGGCAGTTCAGCGATGGCGCGGACTTCGCGCGCGTTCAATTGCGGGTCGTCACGATACGCCAACGCGATGCCGTCTTCGCTGCCGGCGTCAGTCCACGCAGATTCGGACTGCCACCCGTAAAGCGGAGCGACGACGACAAGGAGGGCCAGGCAGAGCCGGACGGCATGCATTCGAACGATCTTAACGGCGCCTCGCCGGGGTGGGCGCAGATTGACATAAAGAGCTTTACGAAATAAAGTCTGTAGACAGGTTAGTACGCAGGTATGACGACGCGAATAGAAGCCTTCGAGCGCCATCGGACGGCGGTGCGGACACGCCTCGAGCGCTCGGCGCACGTGCGGCCGGGCCCCGGCAGCATCACGTGGCGGGTTAATCGCGAGATGGCCGTCGTCGCAGGCTGGGGCCGCGCCATTCTGCTGCAGCTGGCTCACCCCTCGGTCGCTGCCGGCGTGCACCACCACAGTTCGTTCCGCGGCAGCCTCCGCGCCAGCTTCAAGCGCCTGCACTCCACCGTCGGAGCCATGCTGTCGATCGCGTTTGGGGACACCGAGCAGATGATCGGCGCCGCCGCCGGCATCAACGCCATTCACGATCGCGTCAGCGGGCCGGTTGAAGAGGGCGGGCGCGGCACCTACTCCGCGCATGATCCCGGGCTGCAGCGCTGGGTGCATGCCACGCTGCTGGATTCCATCCCGCTCACTTACGAACTGCTGATTGGTCCGATCACGGCACGCCAACGCGATCGCTACTGCGCCGAGGGCGCGATCATGGAGCCGCTTCTCGGCATGCCGGAGGGGTCGCTCCCACGAGACGCCGCGCAACTACGCCGCTATATGGACGAGATGTACGACGGCGGCAGCCTGAAGGTGACCGACACCAGCCGCGCGCTGGCGCGTGCCGTGCTGTACCCGCCGCGGTGGTGGATGGCGTGGCCGGCGTTCCGCTTCATGCAGCTGCTGACCATCGGCAGCTTGCCGCCGGCGATTCGAGAGGCCTACGGTTTCGCATGGGGCGCGCGCGACCAGCGCGCGTTCTCGCGCTGGATGTTCGTGATGCGAACGCTGTTGCGCCTGCTTCCGCCGGTGGCGCGCGAGTGGCCGATGGCGAGGCACACGCCGGCGGGCCGGCCGCTAGCCGTCGAGAACGTCGCGCACCTTCCGCAATAGGGCAGCCTTCGAGAACGGCTTGCCGATGAAGTGTTCGTCAGGCCCCATCACGCGGTGATCGTCGATGTAGCCGGACATGTAGAGCACCTTGATTCCCGGCTTGGCCGCGATCAACTGTTCGGCAAAGCGGCGCCCGGTCATGCCCGGCATCACCATGTCGGTCAGCACCAGGTCGATGTGCTCTCCCGAACGCTCGAGCATCTGCAACGCCGCGAGGCCGTTCGGTGCGGTGCGCACCTGGTAACCGGCAGTCGACGCCATCAGCGCCGTCAGCACCCGGACGTCTTCGTCATCTTCCACGATCACGATCGTCTCGGTGCCGCGCGGCGGCAGCACAGCGGCCACCTGTTGCACCGGATCCGGCGCGCCCGGCACTGCCGGCATATAAACCCTGAACGTCGAACCGACGCCGACCTCGCTGTCCACCCAGATGTAGCCGTCGCTCTGCTTCACGATGCCGTAGACGGTGGGCAGTCCAAGGCCTGTGCCCTTGCCGACTTCCTTGGTCGTGAAGAACGGCTCGAACACGCGCTCGCGCGTCGCCTCGGGCATGCCGGTGCCGGTATCGGTGACGCGCAGTTCGACATACGGGCCGGGCTTCACGCGCACGCGATCGTTGTCGTGCGAGGCGTCGAGGCTGCTGTTGGTCACGGCAATCTGGAGCCGGCCGCCGTCAGGCATCGCGTCGCGCGCGTTCACCGCCAGGTTCATGATCACCTGGTCGATCTGCCCGCGATCCGCGTTGACGCTTGCGACCTCGGCGTCGCCCGTCACCGTGAGCTCGATGTGCTCGCCAATGATGCGGCGCAGCATCGGCGCCATTTCGTTGACCACCGTGCGCAGATCCAGCAGCGCCGGCATCAAGGTCTGCTGCCGGCTGAATGCCAGCAGCTGCTGCGTCAGCTGCGCGGCGCGGCCGCCCGCGCGGCGGATCGTCAAGCCCTGTTCGAAGAGCGCGTGGTCGCCCTTCGACGAGTCCACCACCATCTCCGCGTAGTTGTTGATGACGATCAACAGGTTGTTGAAGTCGTGCGCGATGCCGGCGGACAGCCGGCCGATCGCATCCATCTTCTGCGCGCGCATCACCTGCGCCTCGAGCCGCTGCCGTTCGGTCACGTCGTGCATCGTGATGACGGTGCCATCGAGCGTCCCGCCGTGCGCGATCGGGCGGGTGTTCACCAGCGTCGAGACCATCGAGCCATCGGGCCTGACGATGATCAGGGATACGTCGTTCGAGGGGCGGCCGGTGCCAATGCCGAGGAACGACGGCAGCTCTGACGGCAACAGCGGCGCGCCGGTATCGCGCTTCGCAGTCGCAAGCGCATCGGTGATCGCCATCCCCGTCAGGGCCGAACTGTCGGAGCCCAGCAGCCGCACGGACGCGGGATTGCACATCACCACGGTGCCGTCGCGGTCGACCACCAGCAGGCCTTCCGCCATCGTGGTCAGCGCCACGGCGAAGCGCTGTTCGCTGCGGCGCAGCGCCTCTTCGGCGTGCTGCACCTCGCGCCGATTGCGAGCCTCGCTCAGCGCGCGGCGCACGCAGCCGGTGAGGCGCGTGAGGCGGTCCTTGAGAACGTAGTCAGTGACGCCGGCGCGAATGGTCTCGATCGCCGCTTCTTCCCCGAGCGAGCCTGAGACCAGGATGAACGGGATCAGCGCGTCGTGCTCGCGCAACAGGCGCAACGCCGACAGGCCGTCGAAACCGGGCAGGCGATGATCGGAGAGGACGAGATCAAACCGCTCAACCGCGATCGCCTGGAGGAACTGCTCGCGCGAATCGACCAGCGTGATCGTGAACGCGAGGCCCTCACGCTGCAGTCTCGACTGCACCAGCATCGCATCGTCAGGGTCGTCTTCGAGATGCAGGATGCGAATCTTCTGCGGCTCTGGTCCGGAGGCTGTGCTTAGGTCACTCATTTCCATCGGTGCGCGGGGGCGCGTCGAGGAGCCATGAGCCAGTCTATGCGAGCGGAGACCGCCTGGAGAGTGAGGAAGCGGCGCGACGCCGGTGCCGGTGTCCGTTCGTTCACTCTACAGCACCATCGCGCAGCGATTCAGTGATCCCCCGTGCATAATTGCTGGATGCAGACCCGCATCCTTCGCCTCGCATCGGCCGCCGTCGTTCTCCTTTGGGCTCATTCCGCTGCGGCGCAAACCGCCGACGAGATCATCGAAAAGAGCATCACGGCCATGGGCGGTCGCGCCGCGATGGAGAAAGTGAAGTCGCGCCATGCGACCGGCACGCTGTTACTGGGTACACCGGCCGGTGACATCCAGGGCACCGTCGAAATCCTTAACGCCGCCCCCAACAAGTCGCGCACGCTGATCAAGGCAGATCTCTCGGCGTTTGGCGCCGGTGCCCTGGTGGTCGATCAGCGTTTCGACGGCACCAACGGCCACGTGCTTGACTCGCTGCAGGGCAACCGGGACATCACCGGTCCGCAACTCGAGACGATGAAGGCCAATTCATTTCCGCATCCGTTCCTGAGCTACAAGGCGATGGGCGCAAGCGTGAAACTGTCCGGCAAGGAGAAGGTGCTCGATAAGGATGCGTTCGTCCTGATCTTCCAGCCGGCGGCCGGCCAGCCGATCAAGCAGTATGTGGATGCCACGACGTTCCTGCCGCTGCGCACGGTCGTGAAGGTGAACGTGCCGCAGATCGGCGAGGTCGAACAGAACGCCGATCCGTCTGACTACCGCGAGCTCGACGGCGTCAAGGTACCGTACACGGTCCGCATTGAATCGTCCGTCCAGGGCATCACCATGACGTTCTCGAAGGTCGAGCACAACGTCGTGGTTGATGAGAAGTTGTTCGTGAAGCCGTAACGTGTTCCTGCACGCCGCCAACGGGGCTTGAAATACGATGGTAGCGATGAACGAATCAGACCGCGCGCTGTTAACCGAGCTCCGCAAGGTGCTGCTCAATCTCCACAAGACCCTGCTCGACTGGCAACGCGCCGACTACGAGCGCGTGCATGGACGGCTCCAGACCACGCAGTTGTTGAACGTGATGTTCGAGCACCAGGAGTTTGCGTGGCTGCGGCTGATGTCCGGGTTGATCGTGCGCATCGACGAGGCACTCGAGACGAAGCCGCGCCCGAGCGATCCGCCGCGTTCCGAAATTGAATCAGGGCCGCTGGTAGCTGCGGCCCGGGGGTTGGTCGCGCCCGAGAGCGGCACCGAGTACGCGCAGCGCTATCACGCGGCGCTGCAGGAACTGCCCGAGGCCGTGCTCGCGCACCGCGATCTCGTCGTCCTGCTCAAGCTGCAACGACCGGCGTCTAGCGCGTAGGCGGCTGGCGCAGCGCCAGCCCCTGCGCGATCTTCTCCTTGATCTTGCGGATGTAGCGGTCGGCGTGATCCTGTGGATACGCGCCGGCCTTGAACGCGGCCTGCCAGTGGCCATCCGGAATCCGATCGAGCAGGGTGCACGCCCAGATCACATCCTTCACCGTGACGCGATCGACCAGCGCCCCGTTGATCCCGCGATAGTCGAACTCCACGTCGTCGCCGGCAACCTTGGTGATGAAGCCCTGTGCCTCGAAACCGTCCACGTCGTTCTTGCTGCCCTGCAGGCCGCGCGTCCCGAGCGTTGCGAACAGCCAGAACTGGCGCGAGTGACCGAGCGACGAGCCGACGTCTCGCACCATGAAGTGGCGGCGCGGCTTCGTCGAACCGTCTGTCGCCTCGTAGATGCGATTGTTCGGCGTCTTCAGGTCCCAGTTGTTGAGCACCAGTTGCGCGACGATCAAGCCCCGGTACTCCGGTGTGTTCACGAACGGGTTGTCGGTCCACGACCATTCGCCGGCGGGCCGCCACGGATCGAGATCGGTTCGGAAGCGCGCGGTCTCCTTGATCCCGCCGTCGGTGCCGGAAAGGTTGAACCGGCGCACGAAATAGAGCGGCGGCTGATGGAAGCCCATCGCCCACAGGATGCGCGAGGTGGTGACCTCGGACTGCGCTTCGATACCGAGCTTCACGCTCCAGAGGCGCCCGGAGGCGTCGCGCACGTCGTAGCCGGGATTGGTGCCGGAGGTCTTGAAAGCGACGAACTGGAAAGTCCCGTCATCGGCGGGCGGTGTGAGGGCGTTGGCCGCAGGCCCCAGGAACAGGTCACGCTGCAGGAGATCCGTCGGTTCCTGCCACAGTTCGGCGATCTCGGCAGCCGCCGGCGCCTGTTGGTGCGGTTCCGCCTGCGGCGAATTGACACACGCAACCAGCGCGACGATTACCGCGAGCGAACGAAACGGAATCCACCGCATCCTCAATCCCCCATGGGATGAGGTGCAAGAACTACGCCCGTAACAGCTAGCGGTTGAGTTTGAAGCTCGTCCGAGGCCCGTTCACTTCTACGGCCTGCTCAACAGTCTGGCCGGCGAACGTGACGCTCACGGTGTAGGAACCGGGCGGGACATTGGGGAATGAGAACGCGCCGGCGTCATCGGCAATTGTCGTCAACGGGCCGTTCGACACGATCAGCGTCGCTTCCATACCCTCGTGGATGTCGCATTTCACGTCGAACTGGCCGACGCGATCGAAGGCATGGACATACTTCTGGTTCGTCTCGGTGCTCACGTTGAATACTTCAGCGCCGCTTTCGCGCCTGACCACCGCCACGTTGTGCGGCATGTCTTCGCTGTTCTTGAACTCGACCGGCTGCCCGACGCGTGCCAGCAGCACGGCCGGGATGAACTGCTTCGATCGCTGATCCATCAC
>DATMJU010000645.1:0-5295 GCA_035553795.1 Vicinamibacterales bacterium | reverse complement strand
ACTCCAGACGCTGCGAAGCCCGCTCCACCCGTGGTTGAACCGGTCCCTCCGTCGCGGCCCGCGCCGCGCATCGTCAACTCGCAGGACCGTCGCGCGGACGCGCGGCGAGTTCCTGCCTCGAGTCCGCCGCGCAATGACCAGCGCGATGCGCAACACACCGCTCGCCCGGCACAGGCGGCCGAATCCACAACCGCGCCGGCAGCGCCAAACAGTGGCAGCGTCTGGGAGACGCGCCCGCCCTTGCAGCCGTCCGCTCCGGAATACCGGGAACCCGAGCCGCCGGCTCCGGCGCCGACTCCGGCCCCGGAATATCTCGACGTGACCGTGCCGTCGGATGCGGTGCTCGGCCTGCAGATCGAGCGCACGGTCTCGAGCGAGCTGGCGCGCGTTGAAGATCGTGTCGAAGCGCGCGTCACCCGCGATGTGCGCGTGGCGGATCGCATCGCGATTCCCGCCGGCTCCACCGTGCGCGGCTCGGTCACCGAAGTCGATCGCGGCGGGCGCGTGAAGGGCAAGTCGCGGCTCGCGATTCGCTTCCACACCATCGTGCTCGCGGACGGGTCGGAGCTTGCGCTCAAGACCGATCCGGTGGTGCGCGAAGGCCAGTCGCCTGGCGGCGAGAGCGCCGCGAAGGTTGGCGGCGCGGCGATCGGCGGCGCGATTCTCGGCGCCATCCTCGGCGGCGGCAAGGGTGCCGCCATCGGCGGCGCGGTCGGCGCGGGCGCCGGCACGGCCGCGGCGATGAGCAACGACCGCAACCCCGCGACGTTGTCGGCCGGCACGACCGTAACCGTCCGCATGCAGGCGCCGGTGACGGTGACGGTGCAGAAAAACTGACCTGTAGAGGCATCGCGACCTCTGTTTAGCGTGGCACCCGCCGCCTCAAGTAAGATCCGCTGCGGGGGCCTTCGAATGAGCGCCGACGATCACGGACGCGACACGGCCACGGTCAGGACGATTTGTGCGGCGTTGCCTGATGTGCAGGCCATCTACCATTTCGGCTCCACTGCAGCCGGGAGCGACGGGCCTGACAGCGACATTGATCTGGCCGTTCTCGGTTCATCGCCACTCGAACCACTGGCGCGATTCGACCTTCAGGAACAACTTGCGTCTGCGTTACGGCGCCCGGTCGACCTGGTCGACTTGCGCGCGGCGTCACCCGTGATGAGCATGCAAGTATTGTCGACTGGCCGCCTGTTGCACGATGCGGCGCCTGAGGCGCGCGGGTTGTTTGAAGACCGTGCATTCGGCAGCTACGCCCGGCTGAACGAAGAGCGGCGCGGCATTCTGGAGCGAATCGCCGCCGAGGGCACCGTGTATGGCCGATGATGTGCTGCTCAACAAGGCCGCCGCCATCGAGCGCGCGGTCGGTCGCGCCCGGGAGGAATACGCGGGCGACGATGCCAATCTCCTGCAGAATCAGACGCGCCAGGATGCCATCATCCTCAACCTTCAGCGTGCTTGCGAAAGCAGTATCGATGCCGCAATGCACCTCGTGAGGGTCCATCGCCTCGGCGTCCCCCAGGAGACCCGTGAAGCGTTTGACCTGCTGGAACGCTCTGGACACCTCGATCCATCGCTCGCCACCAGGCTTCGCAAGATGGTCGGGTTCCGCAACGTCGCCGTCCACGATTACCAGAAACTGAACCTCGATGTGGTTCGCAGCATTCTGGTCGAACGCCTGGACGACTTCCTCGAGTTCACGCGCCTGCTGCTGCAGCAGTAGGAATGCGCGACTGGGCGGTCGTCAGGGCGGCAAGAGCGTAATGCGAACGGACGCAGAAACGGTGTTTCCGCGATCGTCAGTGCCCGTGACGCTCCAGTCGAGAAATCCGCCGCCGAGGCCAAAAAGTGAAGCGCCGTAGAGGCCGGTCGAGCACGCGACGCCTTTGGCTTCGATCCTGTAACCCGAGTGGCCACACCCCCTGAAGCCAACGGCGAAGTCGGGGCTGCCGGAGGGACACGTTCCGCTTGGCGGGCAGGTATCAGCGAGCGTCAACTGGGCGGTCAGGTTGGTAACCGTCAGGCCGACGCCGTTTGTTTCACGAAGTGTCATCGTGTAAGGCCATCTGATCGCCGAAGGAAAACCTGCCACTGGTGAACTCAGTGGCGGGACGGGATTCGGCTCATACGTCAACTCGAGACGCGCGGATGTTGGAGCAGCGGGGGGCGGCGTCGGCGCGGTCGGCTCCGCTGTGCTACCGCTGCAAGCAATCGATGCGACGAGCATCAGGACGACGAAGACAGCGTGCCTACTCATTGCTTCGTTGCCGTCCAGGTCCGCGTGTATGTGCCGCTACAAGGGGCAACGTTCCGGCCCGTAAAATCCATATCTGAATTGCCTGAGGCACTCGTCTCCGACGTGAACGTTCCAACGAAGGAACGAACATAGAAGGGGCTCGACGTCAGGGTGAAACGGCCGCCGATGATTGGTGGTGGCGGCGGAATGGTGTTGGTCGTGGATACCACCGATGCCGTAGGGCCGTTGGCGCAGATTCCCACCAACAACGACGTCACAGTGTTGGCGGCGCTCACGGTGAAACTTATCGCCACAGGTTGCGTGCTCCCTGTCTGCTGCGCCGTGCCTCTCCATGTGCCGGCAAAGTTCCGCTGAGTGAGGCTGAAATTCAGCGCGTCGCCAGTAGGAACGCCAACGCCCTTGATCGAGGGCAGGAACGCGCCCGCCGTCGCGTTGACCGAGAATCCTGACGCCTGCAATCCGGCGATGGTGTAGTTGCCGGCCGCGTCTGTCGTGGCGGTCTTGCCGGTGTTGACACCATCGACGACCGACAGAGTCGCACCCGCGATGGGTGCTGATGTGGCCGCGTCCACCACACGTCCGCTCAGCGCATAAAGCGTCGGCGGGGGCGTGGGTGTGGGCGTAGGTGTTGGCGTGGGTGTCGGCACCGCCGTTGTTGGTGTCGTCGGCGTTGGCGTAGTGGGCGTCGCGGACGTGGTTGTGCCGCTTCCGCCACCGCACGCGGCGAAGGTTCCAGCAATCACCAACACAACAAAGGAGCGCATCAGCATCTGCGTTACCAGGCCTAGTGGTGTTTTCTTGGTTCGCACGGCGAGACCGATCCCGTGGTGGCTGGATTCGGCTTGACGGCGGCCGGTGCATCACCAAATTCAGAGGGCACCTGGGTGTTCGCGGCCCTTCGGCGTTCGCAGTCCTCGTATCTTGCTACTCCGTCCGCGACGAGCCGTCTGGTTTGGAGGGTGGAAGTGACGATGGCGTTGTGATCAATCAAGTGCACCGTTTGAAATTCGGTGGCACTGTTCTGCTGATTGATGATCACGAATAGCATCACCGCACAGCCTGCACGCAGCGCCGCCTCCGACCGGTCGATCGAACCATTCGTGGTCATCGTCGCGGCCAACTGGCTGGCGCACGCATGCCGGTCGTTCAAGATGATGGGGCTTCCGTTCGGAGCCCACGCCCACCTGAGGGTTAGTTGCACGCCCTTGTCTCCGTACGAGTCCTGGAAGCCCGGTTGTCCGTACTTGCTTACCAGCCCCTTGATCACAACGTCAGTCAGGGGTCTCTCGGCGAAATGAATCGTACGGGTGAGAGCAAGCACCCTGCCCTTGCCCGGAGGGCCCGAGAATGTCGCCCCTAAATGCTGGCAGTTCACCGTGACTTGAGAGCACGGAGCGTCGTACCCGGAAGGCTTGTAGGTCTTAGACGTCCCGCTCAGGTACCCGACATGCACGCTGTTTGGAATGTCGACGGTTGTCGAAGCCCCCCTGCCTGCCGTGGATTGCCCGACCAGCTCCAGCATGCGTTCTTCCACCAGGAGGTTGAGATTGGGGGCGTTGAGTATTGCGCGCACTTCTTCCACGGTCGACACGCCGATCTTGATGCCGATGACGTCCGGATTGGTGCCTGACGATGCGGGCGCGCTCGCGGAGGGAGGCACGGGCGCAGGAGCCGGCGCGCCAGGGGGCGCAACAGGAACAGGAGCAGGGGCAGGCCCGGCGGCGGGCGGAGCGGGCCGAGGAGCAGGCGCACCACCGGCTCGTTGTGTCACCTTCACCGGAAAGACCATCGGCTTCCCGAACAACGGAGTCCCTTGCTTGTCGCCAGTCAAGACCACCCCTTTGTCAACCATTGCCAGCAGCCGGTATTCGCCGATCTTTTCGTTGGTGATACCAGGGACCGCCATGAAGTTTTGATCCAGGATCACTACGGTCTGCCCCGCGCGACCCTCGAGCACGACTACCCGGCAGCCCCCGCTTCCGCAAAAAGCGGACGTCGTCGCCATGAGGATGATTTCCCTGGAGCCGTCATCGTTGAGGTCTTCACGTGCGATCAGAAACGGTTCGGCAACCAGATCGCGCAAGTAGGGCATGGCGCTGAGCGTCTTTTGCTGCTGCACCGTCGCTGGCGCAAACTCCACTTCGCGGAGGACCGTGAAGGTTGTGGGCAACTGAGCGCTCGCGCTTCCTTGAAACAATGCGAGAAAGGCTGTGAGGGCGGCGATCCGGATAACAAAGCGACGGGCGCGCGTCGGAATCATTGGCGGTCTCCTGGACGAACGGCCTTTCTGGGGTGTGGGTGCGCAGAGACTAACACCGTTTCGGTAGGACCGTGCGTGCCTGCCCCTGCTATGATCGGCACGGAGGCCGATCATGCGTTCGTTCACTACACTCCTCGTTCTCGGACTCGCCATTCCCACCCTTGCTCAGGTAACCAGGCAGGAACGGGCGGGCATCGTCAATTTCAGCAAGGTTGATGCAGTCGTCGCCTGTGGCGGGGCCACCGACACGGCAGCTCTTGAGGGGCTGAAGGCAGACGGCTTCAAGGCCATCATCAACCTGCGCACGCCTGGCGAGAATGGCGCCAACATCGAGCAGAATGCGGCGCGAGCCAAGGAGCTCGGGCTGAAGTACATCAGCATTCCGTTCGCCACCCAGCAGCTCGATCCGAAAGTGATCGACACGTTCCTCGCCACGATCGCGGACAAGTCCAATCAACCGGCGTTCGTGCACTGCGGCTCCGCGAGCCGCGTCGGCTCGGTCTGGCTCGCCAAGCGCGTCATTCAGGACGGTTGGACGATTGAGAAGGCCACTGAAGAAGCCAAGGCCATCGGCCTGCGCGGCGAACCGCTCGAGAAGTTCGCGCTCGACTACATCGCCGCGCACAAGAAGTAGGGTTTGACAGCTCAACGGCCCTCCAGCGATACTAGAGGGTCGTTAACACGAGGCGATTTCTCCGACTTGATGGGCCGTAACTCCATCTAAGTCGCGAACTGCCCGCGACCTTTGCGGGCATTTTTGTTTTTCGACCGGCCC
>DATMJU010000644.1:0-3409 GCA_035553795.1 Vicinamibacterales bacterium | reverse complement strand
AGGCAGCGTTACGATGAGTGAGGCAGTTGAACCCCGGGAAGACGGTGCGACCTGGCGCGACCTGATGACACGGGAACGCTGGATCGAAATTGGCCGGATACTGCTTACCGGCACGGTGGCGCTGCTGTATTGGCAACAGCTTGTGCCGATCCAGGTGCTTTGGGCTGCGGTCGTCATCGGCCTCTATCCGCTGGTCAGGACAGGGCTCGCCGACCTCATAACTGAACGTAAGATCGGCACCGAGATCTTCGTGACGATCGCGACCATTGTCGCGATATTCGGCGGCGAAACTGTGGCCGGCGCCGTCCTAATGGTCATCATTCTCATTGCGGAGTTCATTGCCGACCTCAATACCGATCGCGCTCGCGCCTCGATCAAGGCGCTGATCGGGTCCGTGCCCCAAACCGCGATCGTGCGGGATAACGGGTCGGAGCGCACGGTGCCGATCGCGGCGCTCAAGGCGGGCAACATCGTCCTCGCGCGAACCGGCGAGAAAATCCCGGTCGATGGCGTGGTCGTCGGCGGGCGAGCCTCGGTCAACCAGGCACCGATCACCGGTGAAAGCGTCCCCCAGGACAAGACGGAGGGTGCAGAGGTGTTCGCCGGCACCATCGTTGAAGCCGGCGCGCTCGACATCCGAACCGAAAAGGTCGGCGGCGATACGATCTTCTCCCGCATCATCGCGCTGGTCGAAAATGCCGAAGCCGAGGCTGCCCCCGTGCAGAAGCTGGCCGACAAGGTCGCGGGATGGCTGATCCCGGTCGTGTTCGTCTTCCTGATCGTCGTTTTTCTGGTGACGCGCGACGTCTCCAAGATCGTGACCTTGTTGATCTTCACCTCGCCGGCAGAGCTTGGCCTGGCGACGCCGATCGTCATGATCGCCGCGATTGCCAGGGCTGCTCGCAGCGGCATTCTCATCAAGGGCGGGCTCTATCTTGAGCAACTCGCCAAGGCAGACGCGATCGCCTTTGACAAGACCGGCACGCTGACCGCCAACAAGCCGTTAGTGGTCGACGTCAAGGTGACCAATCCAGATTTTTCGGAAACGACACTGCTGCGGATCGCGGCCGCCGCCGATCGCCGCTCAGCCCACCCTTTGGCCAAGGCGGTGGTCGAGGCGGCCGCCGAGGACGGAATCACAGTGCCGGAACCGGAAAACTACGAGCAGGTTCAGGGTCGAGGCGTTAGGGCGACCGTGGAAGGCAGAACCGTTCTCGTAGGTAATCCGGCTTTACTTCGCGAGAACGGCGTGTCCATCGCCTATGCTGTCGAAGATCGGGATCGCACGCCCGTCCACGTCGCGGTTGACGGCCGGTTTTGCGGGATCATCTTCATCGCCGATACGCTGCGCCCAGGGGCGCGAGAAGCCATCGCCGCTTTGAAGGAAAATGGCGTCAGACATATCGTCATGCTGACCGGCGACAATCAGACGACTGCTAACGCGATTGCGAGAGACTTGGGTGTCGATGAGGTCAAGGCCGACCTGATGCCCGAAGACAAAGTCGCCATGATCGCCGACTTGCAGAAGCGCGGCTATAAGGTTGCGATGGTGGGTGACGGCGTCAACGACGCGCCGGCACTCGCGCGTGCCGACATTGGCATCGCCATGGGCGGCGGCGGCACGCAGGCGGCGTTGGAAGCCGCTGACATCGCACTGATGACCGACGACCTCGGCAAGATTGTTGGCGCGCGCACTATCGCGCGTCGCGCCTATCGGACCGTCCAGGAAAATCTCTGGGTCGGTGTCGGAGTGGTCCATGTGCTTGGCATCACCGCCGCGCTCATGGGCTGGATTGGACCAATCCAGGCGGCGTTCATCCATCTGGGACCAGACGTTCTCGTGTTCCTTAATTCGGTCAAGCTTCTGCGCGTCAGGATTGCGGAAGCATGATGGAGGGGTCTCGGCGTTGGCCACCGAGTGCTGAGTCCTTCGGGCATAAGTGCGGAAACAGTCCGCGCCATGGGCGTCTCACTGGATGCCCATCGCGAACGAGGCAGGGAGACTGAGGCATGCGACATCCGAGCGAACGGCATCTGGTGCAGCGGGTCGGCTGGCTGCGAGCGGCAGTGCTCGGCGCTAATGACGGCATCATTTCAACCTCCAGCCTGGTGGTCGGCATCGCTTCGGCCCAGACGAGTTCGTCGACGGTAATGCTGACCGGCGTCGCAGCGCTTATCGCCGGCGCAATCTCGATGGCGGCGGGTGAGTATGTCTCGGTGAGCAGTCAGGCCGATGTCGAAGGCTCCGACCGGCTGCGCGAAACGCGCGAACATGCATCAGACCCCGAGGAGGAACGCCGCGAACTGGCCGCTGTCTATGAAGCGCGCGGGCTTGCACCCGACCTCGCCGTCCAGGTCGCCGAGCAGTTGATGCGCAGCGATCCGGTCGGCGCGCACATGCGTGACGAGCTTGGCATCACGTCCGAATTGGCGGCACGGCCGATCCAGGCGGCACTGGCGTCGGCGGCAACCTTCTGCGCAGGTGCGATCATACCGGTGTTAATGGTCGGCGTGGTCCCGCGCGCCTCGCTGGTCATCGCAATCACGATCGCGACGCTCGTCCTCCTCGCCATTCTCGGCGCGATCGGCGCAAGGGCAGGCGGCGCGTCGATGTGGCGTGGCGCGGTGCGGGTGACCTTCTGGGGCGCGATCGCGCTGGCAGCCACGGCGGGCATCGGCCACCTGTTCGGCACGACTGTGCAGTGAAGGATGCGAACCGCTATGCCTTCTGTCGATCGCGATGATCGCTATAGCGGCGCCCTATGCCGGGTTGTTCGTGACAGCGTTCGTCGCCGCGACCCTGCTGCCTGCACAGTCCGAAATCCTGCTCTCGGCGATGGCGATCAGTGGGCGATACGATCTGCTCCTGCTGCTGTTAAGTGCGACGGCAGGAAACACGCTCGGTTCGCTTTTCAATTGGCTGCTCGGACGCGGTTTCGAACGGCTGCGCGACCGGCGCTGGTTTCCGTTCAAGGCCGCCACGGTCGAGAAGGCCGTTTGCTGGTATGCCCGGTGGGGCAAATGGTCTCTCCTGCTTTCCTGGGCGCCGATTGTAGGAGATCCGCTAACCTTTGCGGCCGGATTGCTACGCACGCCTTTACGGGTCTTCCTGCCGCTGGTGTTGCTGGCCAAAGGCGGGCGCTATGCCGTGCTGCTGATCGCGGTCGAGGCTGTGCGGTAATCTGCGAAAGCTGCTGCGTGTCGCCTCACCAAATTCAGCGCCCAACAAGTGGAAGTGTGAAGCATGGTTCGAAGATTTTTTGCGGACGCCCCTGATTTCAAATTGGATTTTGACGCACTGGTGGAAGCGCGGCGCGAAGCCGACGAGGATGTCTCGGTGGTCGTGCGCGAGGTGATCGCGGCTGTTCGCCGGGACGGCGACGATGCGTTGCGCGCCTATACTTGGAAG
>DATMJU010000643.1:0-2835 GCA_035553795.1 Vicinamibacterales bacterium | reverse complement strand
CCAACACCGGCAGCTTCAACGTCGAGCGCACCGCGTACTTCGAAGAGCACGCCCGCGCCGGCCGCATGAAGGGCACGCGCGGCGGCACGCAGTCGAATGGTTATCTCGTGCCCGCGCCGCTCTACCTGCAGCAGCAGCGCGCGCGCATGATGATGATGATGGAATTGCAGAAGGCGACCGCGCACGTGGACGTCTACATCGTGGGGTCGAACAATACCGGCGGCGCGCCGCCGCGGCCGGCGGGCTCAGCGCCCGAGACACCGCGAGGCGGCGGCCCGAACCCTGGTCCGCAGCCGCCGACGCAGCGCCACTTTGGATACGCCAACCTGGCGGGCTATCCGGCGATCAACCTGCCGAACGGCTTCGCCGACAACGGTCAGCCGACCAACGCCACGATCTACGCGCAGCCGTTCCGCGAGTTGGAGATCATCGCGCTGGCCAAGGCATATCAGGACGCCGCCGGCTTCCACACGCGGAAGCCGGCGAAGCTGGATCAGGCGACGACCACTTCAGCGCAACAGGCGTAGGGGAGGGCGTCACCGGCCCCGCTCACGCGTTCTTGACTGTCGAAGCCCACTCGCTCAGCGACGTGGGCTTCACTCCGTACTCCTTCGCATTGCCCTCGATGTCGGCGTCGTAGCCAACGCGCTCGAACCACTCGAGCATCAGCGCGAAGTCGTCGCTGTTCTTGCGAATTTCGCTCATCGGAATCTGCAGGTACTCGATTGGCCGACCCAGCGCCTTCGCGAGAATGGCGGCGGTTTCCGTCATGGTCTTGGCGTCACCGGCGATGTCGATCTCGAGGTTCTTGAAGCGCTCGGCGTCGGTAAACGCGAGCGCGCCGTACTGGCCGATGTCGGCCGTGGCGATCATCTGCAGCACCGTATCCGGCTTCATCGCCGACACCAGCTTGTCGCCGTTGAGGAACCACGGGCTGGTGAGGTTGGACATGAAGAATACCGGGCGGATGATGGCGTAGGACGGGAAGTCCAATCCGCGGATCGTGCCTTCGACGCGAGCCTTGTTGTCGAAGTGCGGGATGCCGGTCTGGCGATCGGCCGACGCGACCGACGTGTACACGAAATGCTGGATGCCGGCCGCGCGCGCGACTTTCGCGAAGCGGTGGCCCTGGGCTTCTTCGCCTTCGACGCCCGCCGTCCACGTGTTCTGGACCGCGAAGGCGCCCCACGCGCCGTTGAGGGCCGCGCGGATCGAGGCTTCGTCGTCCAGTTCGGCCTTGACGAGTTCAGCGCCGGTCTCTTTCGCGACGGCCTTGGCGGCGTCGCTGTCCGGATTGCGCGTCAGCGCGCGAATGGTAAATCCCTTGCCGGCCAGTGCCCTGGCCACGGCGCCGCCCTGCTGGCCGGTCGCGCCGCTAATCACTACGATTCGATTGCTCATCTATCGCTCCTCGGAGCTTTAGATGCCACTCGACGGCGGCGGGTTCCGGCCTCAGTTGCGCAAATCAATCATTCCGTAACGCCGTCATTGGCAGCACGTTAGCGGCGCGTCGCGCCGGTATGAGCGACGCGACAATTGAAGACACCGCGAGTAGCGCGGTGGCGCCGCCAAGAGTGACCGGGTCGAGCGGGCTGACCTGGTAGAGCAGCGCGCTAACGCCCCATCCCAGGAGCATCCCAAGACCCAGGCCGATTGCGAGGCCGGCGGCGGTGGTGGCCATCGCTTCGCGCAGGACGAGGCGGACGACATCGGCAGACGAGGCGCCGATGGCCATGCGGATTCCGAACTCCCGTGTGCGCCGCGTCACCAGGTAGCTGCGCACGCCGTAGAGGCCGATCACCGCGACGAACGCCGCGGCCAGGCCCAGGGTGAGGAACATCTTGGCCGCCGCGCGCAGCACCCAGACTTGCGCGCTGTTTTCGTGCTGGGAGCGGAAGCTCTTGTTGGAGATGACGGGCAGGTTCGGATCGGTCTGCCGCATCCGCTCACGCACCGTGGCCACGATTGCGTCCGCATTCTGCGGCGCTGCTGCGCGCGAGTAGACGAACATGCGGGTTGAGTCGTCTGCACTGGAGACCGTGTAGACGTGCGGTTCTGGCTTCTGCTCGAACAGGTCGTGCCTGACGCCTGCGGCGACGCCGATGATCACCATGGGCTTGGACTCCGGAGTACCCGAGTCGGCGCCAAACTGCAGCAGTTGGCCGACTGGATTCTCATTGGGGAACAGGCGATCGGCCAGGCCGGCGTCGATGATGACCGGCTCGGTGCCGCCCACGCCGGCTTCTTCTGCCGCGGTGAACTCACGTCCGCGCAGCATCGGGACGTCCAGCGTCCTGAAGTAGTCAGACGTGATTTTGTAGTACATCGCGTGCACGATCCTGGCGGCGGCTTCAGGTTCTTCGTTCTTCAGGCGGCGGCCTTCACGTTGCACCGCGGCGCCGAACGTGTAATCGCCGAACGGCACGACTGACGCCGCCGCGGCCGATGCAATGCCGGGCGTGGCGCGCAGTTGCTCCAGCACCGCGCGCAGCGCTTCCTTGCCACGGACGGTGTCGTATCCGCCAAGCTTGGGTTCGATCTGCGAGACGACCAGGGGGTCGAGGTTGAAGCCGGGATCGGCTGACGCGCCGGCCGCAGCGCCGCGAACGAACAATCCGCTGAGCACGAGCAGCGCCAGCGACAGCGCCAGTTGCGCGGTCACGAGCGCGCCGCGGACGGTGATGCGCCCTGCGATGCGTCCGCTCACCTCACCAGCCTGGTCCTTGAGTGACGACAGGAGATCCGGTCGCGACAAGCGCAGCGCCGGCCACAAGCCGAACGCCAGCGTCGCCAGCGTGCAGAAGATCATCGTCGCAAACAGCACGGTGGTATCGG
>DATMJU010000642.1:0-3114 GCA_035553795.1 Vicinamibacterales bacterium | reverse complement strand
ACTACGACTCGCATCCATCGGCAGACAGCCGCCTGACGCTCGATCCGGCGACGAAGAATCGATACGGCGATCCCATGCCGAAGATCGACCGCCAGTTGGACGCGGCCGCGGTTGCGCGCGAGGGCGCGACCCTCGCGCATTGCACCGCCGTGTTCGAGCGAATGGCGAAGGCCAGCGACGGCCGCCTGACCGGCGCGCCTTCAGTGTCGGATTATTGGGATCATCCCGCCGGGGGCTGCCGCATGGGCACCGATCCCTCGACCAGCGTGTGTGACAGCTATGGCCGCACGCACGATCACGAAAACCTGTTCGTGATCGGCGCGCCCACTCTGCCGACCGGCGGCTGCACCAACGGCACGCTGACGTTCGTGGCCGTATCGCTGCGCTCGGCCGATCGGCTCGCCGAGGTGGTATGAGCCGCAAGCTCGGCGTGCTCATCTCAGGGCGGGGCTCGAACCTGAAAGCGATTATCGATGCCATCGCTCGCGGCGACCTCGCCGCGTCGATCGCGATCGTGATCTCCAATCGCGCGGATGCGCCCGGACTCGAGCACGCCGCCAAGGCCGGCATCGAGACGCTCGTGCTCAGCCACAAGAACTACCGCACGCGCGAAGAATACGATCACGCGCTGGTGGGTGAGCTCAAGCAACGCGGCGTTGAACTCGTCTGTCTCGCCGGGTTCATGCGGTTACTGAGTCCCGTTTTTGTCGACGCGTTCCCGAATCGCATCCTCAACATTCACCCGTCGCTATTGCCGGATTACCCGGGCTTGCATCCGCAGCAGCAGGCGCTCGATGCAGGTGCCACGGTAAGCGGCGCTACCGTCCACATTGTCAATGCCGAGCTGGACGCCGGGCCGATCGTCCTGCAGCGGCAAGTGCCTGTGATGCCTGGAGATACCGCCGGCACCCTGGCCGCCCGAATCCTCGAAATCGAGCACCAGCTCTACCCGGAAGCCATCACAAAGCTGCTCACCAGCGCGTAGTTGGGTCCAACTCGCGGTTTCGACGCTTTCCCCTCTTAGACCGGATCCCCTCCCTCCGGTCCGAGGTGTCGTTGTGAGAACTGGAATTCTTCGTGTCGTGTCGGTGGCCGGGTTGGCAGTGTTACTCGCCGGCCAGCAATCGGTCAGGTTGTCGGCCCAGCATCCTGGACAGTTTCAAGGCCTCGGCTGGCTAATGGCGTACGGCGGAGGCGGGTCCGCAACGGGCTCGCTGGGACTGAAAGACGATGACGTCTCTCCACCGATCGCGCTTGGCGTCGGCGAGACCTTTCACGACATCGCCGATGCCGCAACCAGTAACACGCACACGCTGCTCGTCCGTCGCAACGGCAGCGTGTGGTCGCTTGGTGGAGCGGCGCCGCGCCAGCTTACGTCGCTGGTGGACATCAACCGGGTCGCGACCGGCGGCAGCATCAGCTTCGCGATCGATACCGGCGGCGTGATGTGGGAGTGGACTCAGGCCAATCCCACACCAACAGTCTCTGCGCTGAGCGACGTCATCAGCGTCGACGCCAACTCGCGGTTCGCTGTTGCCGCGCGCTCGGACGGCGCTCTCCTCACCTGGGATTACACGGCCGGCAGCACACCCGTCAGCGTGCCCACACCTGCTGATTTCTATGCCCTGGACGTCGCCGTGGGTGAATCGATTGCCGTGGCGCGCTCCCTTTACGGCGAAGTGATTGCGTGGGATCCGTCGGTTCGCGACTCGGTCGAGCTGATCGCGACCGGCGCGAAGGCGATCGCCGCCGGTGATCACCACCTCGTGATTGCCAGCCACGATGGCACGGTTCAGACACGCGGTGCGAACAATCACGGTCAGCTCGGTGACGGCAGCTTCGAATCGTCTGCGGCGCTGATCACGGTGCCAGGACTTGCGGGTGTGACGGATGTTGCCGCCGGTGCTGCTCACTCGATCGCTGTGCTGCAGAATGGCGCGGTGTTCGCCTGGGGGTCGAACAACCATCGACAATTGCTGGCTCCCACCACTTCGATTGACGCGCCGTCGCCAGTTGAGGCGAAGGATGTGCCTCGAACCGCACGCTACGCCATTGCGAAGGACGACATCACGCTCCTGCTGAACGATCCAGGTACGCTGGCGATCACCCACAACATCGAGACGTACCCCTTCGAATTCGAGTGCGGCCAGCCGGTGAGCGCATTCGTCTCGATTACCGGCTTCGACGCCACCGGAGGCAATCTTGGCCAGGTCAGCCCTGGACTTACGGACATCACCATGTCCATCAACGTCGCGCCCGAGTTTGTTCGCACGGGTTCGGTCACGGCTACGGCGGGAACCATTGCGACCATTGGCAGCCAGATCACCTGGACATTGCCGTCACTCGGCGCGAGCACCGCGACAATGAACCTGCGACTCCTGCCCTCTGGTCCCGAAGGAGAATTTCCTGTGTTTGCCCCGTTCAGCTATGTCTCGGCTGAGCATCCGGCGCCGTTCAACGCCCGGTATCCCATCGCGTTCCATCGCGAGTGCGCGCCGCCGCCCGTCGAAGAGGAGGAAGATACCGAGCCTCCAGTTATCTCGAGCGTCACGCCCAGCATCAGCACCCTGTCGCCGCCGAACAGGCACATGGTGCCGGTCGCCATCAACGTCACCGCAACGGATAACGAATCGGTGCCGGTGTGCGCGGTGACCGGTGTCACCAGCAACGAGTCGCTGGACCCTAATGATTGGGCGATCACTGGTCCGCTGGCGGTGTCGCTGCGGGCCGAGCGGGCGGGGCAGGGATCCGGACGCGTGTATCGCATCGCCGTGGCGTGCCGAGACGAGGCCGGCAACAGCTCCACCGGTTCGACCACCGTCACCGTGCCTCGAGGAAAGAAAAAATAATCAGGCGGGCCGAAGCGTCAACAGCGCCACGTCCGGCGGGCAGTTGATGCGCACGGGCACATAGACGGTGCCGACGCCGCGGCTCACGAAGATCGACGTGTTCTCGCGAGTGGCGTAGCCAGCGAGCACGGGAAACTTTCGACCCGCGATGGCGCCGACGGCCGGGATGATCACCTGGCCGCCGTGCGTATGACCAGACAGCACCAACTGCACGTCGAGCGCCGATGCTTCCGTCAGCCGGCGCGGATCGTGCGCGAGCAGGATC
>DATMJU010000641.1:0-2179 GCA_035553795.1 Vicinamibacterales bacterium | reverse complement strand
CACCAGCCGTGATTGGAGCCCCAGACTCCCACGGCAACACCCGCGCCGAACGCGAGTCCCGTGGCAATGACGCCGCCGGCAACCCAGCCGGGATAGGGCGGGAAGTAGTACGGCGGATAGGCAGCGTAGGGCCAAGCGCCGTAGACCACGCCCGGATCGTAGTAGGGCACGTAGATCGTGTTCGGCTCGGTCGGCTCGATCACGATCACCTGCCTGTTCGATTCCGTCTTCACAGAGACCTTCTGCTCCTTGGTGCTTTGCAGCTTGTTGTTGGCCTGCGCCTTGGTGCGCAGCCGCTGCACCGCGTCCATTACATCGGGTTGTTGCGCCAGCACGGTGTCGCCGAGCTTCTGCGTCCAGGAGAGCTTGGTGCTCATCATGCTGAGCACGGTGGGAGTCGCGGTGAGCTGCTTGATGCTGTCGTCCCACGTCTGCTTGTCCGCCGCGCTTTTGAGCGCTTCCCCTTTGAGATTCTTGTTCGCGTCGGCCCAGCGCGAGGCCTCGACGACCTCCAGCGGGTAAGTCGAAGCCATCAGCACGTTGGCGAGCAACGCGTCCGGATAGAGCGCAATCGGCGCGACGAGCTGATCGAGCTCCTCGGCCTTGAGCGGCACTGCCGATGTGGATGCGGGTAGGCTTTGCGCCGGTTGGGTTTGTGCGTCGGCCGCCGGCGCGAGTGCGACGAAGAGGCCGATCAGCAACAGCCGCATCAGATAGGACGTCATGGTCGCCGCCTTCCGGTTGTCGCGTCAGCGCCGAGTGCCGGCCTGACGCGGGAACTTGCCGTCAGCTTAGGAAGGGGACGGGTGGGAAATCGATTGGACCGAGGTCCAACATGACAGCCGGGGAACCCGCCTGTCCGGATGGTTCCCTTGCTCAGCGCGTCAGAACGGATTGACGTAGTTCAGGATCGCGATCTGCCGCAGCAGCACTTTGCGGATAACGTGCGCCATCTTCACGTGCTCCGTGAAGATGGCGACCTCGCCGGTCGAGCCCGCGGGCAGACGATTGGCGAATTCGGTATCGTCGAGCTTGATCCGCACGACGAACGGCGCGGCCTGAACCGCGCGCGGCGCGACCGCCGTGCCTGATGTTTGCGTCTGCCCCGTCGAGAGCGCCTGCAGCACGGTCTCGACCTTGCCGCTGTAGATCGTGCCCGGCATGAACTTGAACGTGGCCTCGACCGGCTGGCCGGGCTCGATGTAGCGCGCGTCGATCTGTGGAATCTCGACGCCGATGATCGTCTCCGACGTGTCGATGAAGGCCATCACCGGAGATAGCGGCAGGTTCGTCACCCGTGCGCCCTTGCGGAGCGCGAGGTTGGTGACATAGCCGTCGGCAGGCGCACGCACGACGGTCTTGTCCAGATTCCATTGCGCGCCCTCGACCTGCGCCTTGAGCTGATCCACTTCGGCCTGCCGCTGCTCGACGTCGAAGGTGCGGCCGGTGCCGCTGGTTTGCAGTTGCGTCATCTGCGCGAGCCGCTGCTCCTGGAGCTTGAGCTGCGCCTGGAGCGCACCGAGTTGCGACTGATAGGGAAGCGGGTCGATGCGGAACAGCACATCGCCCGCCTTGAGCGGCGCGTTGGCGGTGACCGGCACCTCGGCCACCTCGCCGGCCACGTCCGGCACGATGGCGACCGAATGGCGGATCACCAGCGCCTTACCCTGCGGCGCGCCCCAGTTCATCGGAATGAACAATCCCACCAGAAGCAGCACGAAGACGATGACCGGCGATATCTTCCAGAACAGGTTCCAGGGAACGACCTTCAGCTTCACCAGAATGAAGAGAAGGACGAGGTAGACGTTCAGGAGGACGACGATCATCGTGTCGCCTCATGCCGTTCGGCCGGCGGGATATCGACATAAGCCCAGATCAGCACGACCGGCCACAGCACGAAGCCAAGGAAGAGCGTCACCCAGCCGCCGACGGTGACCGCCTGTGCCCAGGGATGCTGCCGCTTCTTCGCGATCATCCCTGGAAGCATGGCGAGGAAGACGACGACGGCGACCGTGCTCGCGACGAGCACGATCAGGACGATCCAGGCGAAGATGTCGAGCATGCCGCGGCCGATCGGTGGTTCAATCAGCGTTGCGATGCAGCCGAAGCGCGAACGCGATCAGCAGCACGCCATAGACGATGGCGTAGCCGCCGATCACGAGCACCAGCGCAAGAGCCC
>DATMJU010000640.1:0-2793 GCA_035553795.1 Vicinamibacterales bacterium | reverse complement strand
ATCCGAAAAACGGATGAAGCAGCTCGAAGGCCTGCTGCGCGAGGGCATGGCCAAGCACGGCATCATCGGCGACACCGCCGATCGCATTGTGTTGTCGATTACCTCGTTTGCGCTCTACGGTTTTCCCGAATCGCACGCCGCGAGCTTTGCGCTGATCGCGTATGCGAGCGCGTATTTCAAGACGCACTACCCGGCAGCGTTCTATACGGCGCTCCTCAACAACCAGCCGATGGGGTTCTATCATCCGGCCACGCTGGTCAAGGACGCACAGCGGCGCGGCGTGCGCTTCAACCCGATCGACGTGCAGGTGTCCGGCTGGGATTGCTCGGTGGAAGCCGATGGGGCGGTGCGCCTGGGCCTCCGATACGTGCGCGGCCTGCGCGCCGAGGCGGGCCACAAGATTGCGTCCACCGATTTGGGATCCACCGATTTCCAAACAACATCGTCAGGGGCGCGCTGCCCAAAGTGCGGCTGCGATGACGAGTCGATGTTGGAAGTCGTTCCCCAAGCCTCAAGTCCCAGGTCCCAAGCACTCTTCTGCAACATCTGCTCGCACCAATGGATCGCGCCTCCCGTTCCCACCGGCCGCTTCCGCTCCGTTGACGATCTCGTGCGCCGTGTGAACCTGCGGCGCGATGAGATCGCGATGCTGGCCGAGATCGGCGCGCTCAACTCACTCGGCCACGACCGGCGATCAGCGATGTGGCAGGTGGAGCGAGCGATTCGGCCTGCGGGAGAGATGTTCGAAGATCGTTCATACGAGTCGTTCGGCGAACGTTACGACGAACGTGCCGTCGAACGCTCACCGCTCCCGGAGATGAATATCTCTGAGCGATTGATTGCCGACTACACTGGCACGGGCTTGACCGTCGGTCCGCACCCGCTCACGTTCCGGCGGAAAGAGCTGTCGATGCGCGGCGTCATTCCAGCGCTGGAGCTGCCGCGTCAGCGCGCGGGGCGGCGGGTCCGCACGGCGGGGATGGTGATCACGCGCCAGCGGCCCGGCACGGCGAAGGGGTTCGTCTTCCTCACGCTCGAGGACGAGACCGGGATCGCGAACATCATCATCCGCCCGGATCTGTATGCCGCCGATCGCCTGACCGTGGTGGAGTCGTCTTTTCTGCTGGTCGAGGGCATCCTGCAAAACCAGGACGGCGTGACATCGGTCAAGGCCGAGCGGATGTCCAAGCTTGACGGCATGCCGGATGAAGCCGCGATTGATTCGCATGACTTTCATTAAGATTGGCCTGAGTAAAAGATGCTGCTGAAGCTGCTGTTCACCGCGGGACTGTCCGCGCTCCTGTTCGGGCAATCGCGCGCGCCGATCGTGCAATCGGTCGACCTGTCCGTTCCCTTTGCCCCGGTGGTGTTTTCGCAGGACGGCTATTCCTACGTCGCCTACGAGCTGCACATCACCAACTTCCAGGCCGTCGATGTCACGCTGAACTCGTTGCGCCTCACCTCGCAGGGCGCGCCCCTGGCGGAGTTCAGCGGCGACGAACTTCGGCGCCGCATTGTGCGTCCGGGATTCCGGAACGATTACGCCACGCCGCACCTTGTAGGGCCCGGACAGCGCGCAATCGTGACGATATGGTCCCCGCTTCCGCTGTTTGTCGGTGCCGCGTCGATCACGCAGACGATTGACCTCGACGTGATGCGGCCGGCCGGAGCTGTTCGCACCAGCGCGTCCCTCCTCGTCACCGCGCAGCCAATCAAGCCGCTGGTGATTGGGCCGCCGCTTGGCGCGGGGCAGTGGGTGGCGATGTACGACCCGCTGCTCAAGGGCGGGCACCGGACCGCGGTCTATACGATTGACGGCCGCGCCCGCATCCCAGGACGCTTTGCGATCGACTTCATCACGCTGCCTCCGTCGGGCGCGATGATTCGCAACCAGTCGCCCAGGCCGCCCGACTTGAACGGCTTCGGGGCCGACGTGCTGGCCGTGGCCGATGGCACCATCGCGGCAGCGCTCGACGATACTGCCGACGACATGCCGCAGCCGGTATCGCCCGAACTGGCCAGCGGCAACTACGTCGCCATCGATATCGGTGACGGCCACTTTGCGTTTTACGAACATCTCCAGCAAGGCAGCGTGCGCGTGAAGGCCGGCGATCGCGTGAAGCGCGGCCAGGTAATCGGCCGGCTCGGGTCTTCCGGCAGCTCCTCGATCGGCCCGCACCTGCACTTCCACGTGGCGGACGCCAACTCATTGCTCGGCGCCGAGAGCGTGCCGTTCGCCTTCGAACGGTTCACGGTGCTTGGTGATTTCGAGTCGCTGGCCGCGTTGACCAGCGGCGAGCGGTGGCGGCCAAGCCAGGTCGCCCGCCCGTCCGCGACGACCCGGCCTGCACCAAACGTGGTGCTCAGTTTTCAGTAAGCGCCCGCCGCAGCATTCGTACGGCATAAAATGCTGCCGTGCGTCAGCTCGTTCTCTTCGGGATCGTCGTCGGTGCGTTGGTCGCCCTGTTGTGGATGCGGCCGGCGCCCGGGCAGGCCGGCGATCTGCCGCGCCTGTCGTTCGTCACCACCGCCCGTCAGCTGGGTGTGGTCGGCTATCGCGATCCGGCAGGAGCCATCTCTCCGGATGGCGCGCGTATCGCCTACGCCGAAGGCCGTTTCATTCGCGTGGTGCCGCTGGCCGGCGGCGCGCCGGTGACGCTGGCGCCCGGCCAGGGACAGGTGCGGTACCTGGCGTGGGCATCCAACGATCTCATCGTCGCGGAAGATGCGACTCCCGAGGCGCGATGGTGGACCTATCGGGTCACCGCCAACGATCGAGCGCCGTTGTGGAAC
>DATMJU010000639.1:0-3306 GCA_035553795.1 Vicinamibacterales bacterium | reverse complement strand
GTCCACGCTGCTGCAACTCGAGCTCCGCTGGCACGCGCTCGAATGCCATTCGCGCCGCCGGCGCGAATGGCATTCGAGCGCGTGCCAGCGGAGCTCGAGTTGCAGCAGCGTGGACGGGCGGCTCTGGAGATGATCACCAATGCGGTTCGGGCGGCAGGACAGGATGTCGCCGCCTCCCATGCGCTGGGGTCGATGGCAGACCTGCTCCCGGCGATCACGCTCGGCGATCCTGATGAGTCTGGATCGACGTCCACTTCGCTGACCGCGATCGTTCCGGTCGTCAATGCGGCGCAGGGCATTCTCGTATCCGGCCAAACGTCGGGCAGCTCATCCATCACACTCGCCAGCACCTTGTGCCCGAACGTGAGGGACGTCTGCGGATTCACCCCCGGCGCCGCCGCGGTCATTGTCGACGAGTCGGGTGACTTTGATGTGTTCGTGGTATCGGCGACGAATGCAGGCGCGCGACGACTGACGCCCGATCGCGCGCTATCGCGTGCCTATCCTGCCGGTTCAGTGGTGGTCGAGATCGAGGCCAATAGCTTCAGGCTCGATGAACAGGCGGATGGCTCCTTCTCGCTGATGCGCGAGACGGCCGCCGGGGCGGTGCAACCGATCGCCGACTTCCTGTCCTCGCTCTCGTTCACATTCGACAATCAGCGGCTCGAGATCGCACTGACCGTGATGCCGCCGATCGGCACGTTGCAGGAGGCGATTGCGGGCCGTGAGTTCCGGACGTCGATTCGATTGAGGAACGCGCGATGAATGGAGTACGAACTGGCGAGCGCGGAGTGGCTCTGATTATGGTCGTCCTGGTGACGACGTTCCTCTCGGCGCTGGGCATTGGGTTGATGCTCGCGATCTTCATGGACCGACTCGCGGGCGGCAACCTGGCAGGTTCTGTCGCGATGCTGTTCGCGGCGGATGCCGGCATCGAGCTCGCGGCGCGCGACCTGGCCATCGCGTCAGATTGGGATGCGGTGCTCAGCGGCAGCGAGCGGGGGAGCTTTACCGATGGAGCGCCGAGCGGTGCGCGCGCGATTCCTGGCGGTGGCGCCATCGACCTGACCGCCCTGACCAATCAGCTCAATTGCGGCAGGACGACCTCCTGCACGGCGGCTCAGATGAATGCGAGTTCCCGCGATCGGCCCTGGGGGCTGAACAACCCGCGGTGGCAACTCTTCGCTTTCGGGCCGATGGAGCGGTTCCGCCAGCTGATGCGGCCCGCCGATTGCTATCTCATCGTCTGGATCGCAGACGATGGGCGGGAAGGAGACGGAAATCCGTTGGTAGACGCGGATCCTGCTGATCAGCCCGGACACAGAATTGTCAGGGTTCGTGCAGAAGCGTACGGCATCGGCGGCTCTCGCAGGGCTATTGAGGCTGAGCTGACGCGGGTCTGCCCCGACGGTCCCGGGGAACCCTGCCTCCCGGGCATTCGTGTGCAGTCGTGGCAGGAGTTGCGTCAGGCGATTCCTTGATTCATGGGCAGTCGGGGGCGTACCCTTATGGAGAAGCCACGCCTCCTGTACTCGAGTCGAAGGGCCGATAAGAACAGCATGAAATCCGTCCTGGCCATCACGGCGCTCATACTCCTTGGCATCGCTGCCACGGCGTCCGCGCAGACCGCGGTGTCGAGCGGCACCAAGCCCCTGGCCGACGTCGCGAAAGACGAAGAGGCGCGCCGCAAGAGCGTGCGCAAGCCCGCCAAGGTCTACACCAACAGTGATCTTCGCCAGGACTTCGGGCGGCCCACGGCAGCACCGCCCTCGGCGCCTGGCACGGCCGGCGAGAACGCCACCCCGGGCAACGCGACACCTGGCAGCAACACTCCCTCGAGCGCGACGCCGGCGAATCCGGCAACGCCTGCGGCTCCGGCCCAGGATCAGGCCTACTGGTCCGGGCGCATCAAGGAGGCGCGCTCGCAGTTAAGCCGCGCGCAGATCTTCGCTGACTCGCTGCAAAGCCGCATTAATGCGCTGACCACCGAGTACGTGAACCGCGATGACCCGGCGCAGCGCAGCAAGATCGAAGCGGACAAGAACACCGCCCTCGCTGAACTCGAGAAGGTCAAGAAAGAGCTCGAGACCTACACCAATGCGATTAAGGCGATCGAAGACGAGGCCCGCCGCGCCGGAGTTCCCGCCGGCTGGCTGAGGCCTTGAGCGCACCGAGCGCTTCCACCGGCGATCCGAGCCGGTACACTGTCCTGCTCGTCGAAGACAAGGACTCCCTGCGAGCGATGCTCAAGCTCGCCCTCGAGTCGCAGGGGCACCACGTCATCGAGGCCCGCGACGAGCCCGAAGCGATTGCTGTCCTGCGCGATTCACAGCCCGCTCTCGTTCTTTCGGATCTGCGATTGCCAAACGGCGATGGCATGGGCGTGCTGCGCGCGGTCAAGGAACTCGATACCGAACTCCCGGTGATCGTCATGACGGCGCACGGCAGCATCGAGGATGCCGTGGACGCGATGAAGAAGGGCGCGCTCGATTTCCTCGCCAAGCCGGTCGATCCCGATCACTTGCTGCTGCTGGTGTCGCGCGCCCTCGCGCAACGCCGGCTGCTCTCCGACTATCGCCTGCTGAAGGAAGAGGCCGCGGCGCGCCGCGGCGGTCCCAACATCATTGGCGACTCACCGGCGCTCCGGCAGGTGATGACGGCGATCGATCGCGCCGCCGGCACCGACACCACGGTGCTGCTCGAAGGGGAAAGCGGCACCGGCAAGGAGTTGTGCGCGCGCGCCGTGCACAATAGCAGCGCCCGTTCCAACGGCCCGTTCGTGGCGATCAACTGCGCGGCGATTCCCGAGAACCTGCTCGAGTCCGAGTTGTTTGGGTACGAGCGCGGCGCGTTCACCGGCGCCAACCAGCGTAAGATCGGCCGCTTCGAGATGGCGCAGCGCGGCACCATCTTCCTGGACGAGATCGGCGAGATGCCGCTGGCACTGCAGGCGAAGATGCTGCGCGCCATCGAGACCAAGCGCATCGAGCGGCTCGGCGGTAACACCTCCATCACCGTCGACGTCCGCATCGTCGCGGCCACCAACCGCAAGCTGCGGCAGGCCGTCGCCTCACGCCAGTTTCGCGAAGACCTGTACTTCCGGCTGTCGGTGTTCCCGGTCACGATTCCGCCGCTGCGTGAACGACGTGAGGACATTCCCAAGCTGGCGCATCACTTCGTGGAGCGCGTCGCCAGGGACGTCGGCAAGAAGATCGAACTATCGTCCGAGGCGCTTGCCATGCTGGTCGAGCACTCCTGGCCTGGTAACGTGCGCGAGCTTCAGAACGCTGTCGAACGCGCGGTGAT
>DATMJU010000638.1:0-7776 GCA_035553795.1 Vicinamibacterales bacterium | reverse complement strand
GCAGACTTCGTCCAACGTACACACTTCTTCCTCATTGCCTCTTTGCCCTTTCGCGATTTGTTGGGGATGGGCGGACCGCGTTTGAGCGCGCTCCGCTTGCCGCGGCCTGTTATCGCAAGGTGCAGACCAACATCGATCGCGCGCGCCGCCGCCGCGCGAGCGCAAGAAAGCAGGCGGGATTTTTGAGAAGTTAGATGAAGTGAATTCGATCGCTACACGCGATCGATTGCGATCTCGCTAACAAGTTTCGTAGGTCGCTCGACAAGTTTCGTAGAGGCTCGAACGAACACATGCTGACTCGATGAGCGGTGCGCTGATGGAGCTTACTGAATTGGCATCGGCAAACGGTTCTGTAGAAGAGATTCGCCCATTCTGAGAGGCTTCATCAACTGATGAAGTAGCGCTAGATGTCTCCGCCTGTCACCATGATGGCGAGCGCGTTTGACCAGCTTCGTTGCGTCTCGCCGAAGCGGCTGAAGATCGGCACGCGCGCGTCCTCCGCCGAACATTCGCGCCAGTCGTTGGCGTCCGTCGATCGCACGAGATAGCGCGTCGGCAAAGGCGGGTGCGGACCGAAGATGTTTTCATCCACGTCCGGGTGAAATCCGTACGGCACGGTAATGAAGTAGTTCGCGCAACGTTCGGTGATGTGTCGCAGCGCACGCGTCGGTCCATCCGCTTCCTTCGGCAGACCGTACTCGCCGGAGCCAATGTGTTCCAGGGTCGAAATGCTTAATACGTTCAGCCCCGTCGTGTCGATATCGAAGAGCGAGGCGTGGTCAGTGACCAGCGGATGTGTATCTGCCGGGTCGACGACACGCTGGATGCGGTGCGGCCATTAGTAAGGCGTGACAGCGCCGATTTCAATCACTGGGTTCGAGACGTTGGAGAGCCACGCATCCGCGAGCGCCAGCTCTGCGGAACGATCGGTCATGCGGGCCGTTGGCCAGCCGCAATTGTGCGCGTGGCAGAAGAGGCGGTAGTTCGCGCCGTTGAACGCGAACTCCGGCTTGTTCTTCCACCATTGGAGCGACCAGTGGGGCGCAATGGCAACGGGAAGCCTGTGGCGCAGAAAGCCCTTCACGGCGCGGGTAGTCATGACGTTGGTGCGAGGCGGCGGCTCAGGCGGACTGCCAGCGCGGCCCGTCGGCCACGACGATGGGCGCTCCCGCGTGCCGCTGCGATTTCGCGGCGCGTTCGAAGATCGGCCAGAGCGGCTCGAGCGTCCGTGCCCAGGTCAGGGCGCCAAGGTCAGCTGTTGCCGCGATGCGCCGTCGTTCTTCGGGGGATCGGGCCAGCAAGGCAAGTATGTGTTCGGCGAATCGTGGCGGCGTGTTGGCGACCTGCGACGCATAGGCCGCTTCCGGGGGAAGCCCGCACGCCACCGCTTCGGTGACGACGATCGGCAGGCCGGCCGCGATGGCTTCGAGCGCCTTGTTCTGCACACCACGCGCAACGTGAAGGGGCGCGATGCCGATCGCGGCGTCCCAGAGCCACTCGCGCACGTCAGGCACGCGACCGGCGATCGTGATCGATGGATCGCCGCCGCACATGCGCCGGAATGCCGACGACGGGTCGGGGCCTACGACGGCGAGCGTGGCGTCGGAACGGCGCGCTCGAACCAGCGGCCACACATGCTCGACGAACCACGCCATGCCCTCCGCGTTCGGTGCGTAATTCATCACCCCGCAGAACACCACGCGCGGTTTCGCGCTTGGCGGCGTCACCGGTGCCAGGCGCCCGAGCTCCACGCCGTTGTGCAGCACCTGCACGTTGGCCGTGGACGCAAGCGCCTTTGCCGCATCCGCCTCCCTGGCATTGACGACCAATGACGCTTCTGCGCGCGTCGCTGCCCGTCCTTCGAACGCGCCAAGCGTCGCTGCTTCGCGACGATAGACCCACGACAGCGGTGCGCGGCCCCTGGCCGCAAGGTCGCGCCACTTGCCGGAATCCACGTCGACGAAGTCCAGGACCATCGGCACATCGTCCATCGGCGCCTGCATGGCGAAGCGCGCCATGCCGGAGCAATAGGCGAACACCACGTCGGGACGACGGGACTGGTGGATCTCGCGAAGCGTCGCCGTCATCCCCGCCGCATCGAGCAGCGCGTGCGTGAGCGGGGTCCCGCTCATCAACGCGCCCGCCACGTTGAAGGCGCTGCGCAGCTTGCTGACACGATGGGTGGTGACGCGGTTGACAAACGCGCGCACCTCGTCCACGTGCGACGCTTCCTCGTCATCGTGAACCAGGGAGACCAGCTCGATGTCCGCGTGCTCGCGCAGGTGCTGCAGCATGTGGTACGCGCGCAGCCGGTCACCGCGGTTCGGCGCGTAGGGCAGGCGATGAGTGAGCACGAGTATTCGCATTACGCCGACCTCTGGGCTTCGAAGCGTGGATCGCGGTGCCGTATGACCCGCGCCGGCACGCCGCCGGCAATGGTGCAGTCAGGAATGGGACGGGTGACGACCGCGCCGGCGGCGACCACCGTGTCCCGGCCCACGTCCGCCATCACGATCGCGGCGCTGCCAATCCAGCTACCCGCTCCGATGCGGACCGGGGACTTGGTTGCCTCCTGGTCGCGAATCGGAACCGTCAGGTCGTCGATGCCGTGTGTGTGCGCGCCGCTTGGCACGTGGACGCCGGCGGCCAGCAGCACGCCGTCTTCAATCACCGCCCAGCCGACATGGCAACGCGGCCCGAGATAGGCTCGCTCGCCGATCGAAGCCGACGTCGACGAGAACAGCGTGCCGAACTCGATGGTGGCCGATCGCGCGCAGCCGCGGAGGGTTCGCGCGAGAAAGGCGCGCCGGAGGTATTGGCCGATCAAACCGGGAACGATCGCCCAGGCCTGTGTCGATCCTTCGAGCGCGCGATCGGGACCAATGAAACGCGCGCGGATCCACCACGACACCACCGACGGCGTCACGGCGACCCACGCCAGGCCGTGGGCGGCGGCCTTCAGAGCCTCACGCATGCCCCATCACTTCCTGGTAGATGCCCTCGACGCGGCGC
Source organism: Vicinamibacterales bacterium (assembly GCA_035553795.1). Lineage (GTDB taxonomy): Bacteria > Acidobacteriota > Vicinamibacteria > Vicinamibacterales > UBA2999 > 12-FULL-67-14b. Next base: position 4,764 of record DATMJU010000638.1, on the reverse strand, counting down.
ACGCGCGCTTCGAATGACAAGTCCGTTTCCACGCGGCGCCGCGCGCGGCCGGCCATCGTTCTGGTCGCCGCCGGATCGGCGAGCGCGGCCTCGATGCCGTGAATCAGCAGATCAACCTTGCCGATCGGGATGATGCGTCCGTGCTCCCCGTCATGCACGAGCTCCGCCGTGCCGCCGGCCTCGGTCGCCACAACCGGAGTGTCCATGGCCATCGCTTCGAGCACCGCGTTCGGCGTGCCCTCGTAGTCCGATGACTGCACGAACAGGTCGAACGCATGGTGCAGCGGAATCACGTCGGTGACGTGCCCGGTGAAGATCACGCTGCCGTTCAGCCCGAGGCTGTCCCGCTGGGCGTGGAGTTCCTTGCGAAGGCTGCCGTCGCCAGCGATGACCAGCCGCAGGTCGGGCCGCGTGGCCCGCATTGCGGCGAAAGCGTCGAGCAGCAGGTCGAACCGCTTCTGCGGTTCGAGCCGCCCAACGGCCCCGAGCGCGACCTGGCCTGGCGCGATGCCGAGCGCCGCGCGCGCGTCAGCCACCTTGGCCGGATCTCGCTTGAACTGCCGGTGATCGATCGCGTTGAGAACCGTGGTGACGCGCGTGGGATCCGCCCCGTGATCGATCAGCTCGCGCGCGATGTCGCTCGACACCGCGATCAACCGGCGGAACCGCGCCAGCACGCGCTTGTCGGCGGGGTAGTAACAGAAGCGCTCGCGCGTCGAGTGCCCGGTCCAGCCGTGCACCGTGGCCAGCGCCCGCGCGCCAGTGGCTCGCGACAACAACAGCGCTAGCAGGTCGGTCTTGTAGTCGTGGGCGTGGAGCACGTCGATCTGTCGTTCCGCGATCAGCCGCTTCAACGACGACCAGACCTGCGGATCGAACGAATGCCGCTCCGGCACTTCGACGTAATCGACCCCTGCGCCGGCGGCGCGCTCGTGGATCGCGAACACGCCATCGCGTTGATCGCGGAGGTAACACACCGTCACCTGCGTGCTGCGGCGATCCGCCATCGCGGCACTGAGCAGGATCGTCTTCTCTGGACCGCCACCCGTGCCTCGCACGCTGCGAAGTTCGAGGACCCGAACCGGTTGATGCGCGCGCATGACTACGCGGTGCGGCGGGCGCGATGCGTGCCGCGGGCCAGCAGTGCAAGGGCGCGCGCCAGATCGAAGACAACGGCGACGGCAAACGCCTGGATCGCGGTGACGACCCCGCGGTTCAGTTGCCGCTTCACCATGAAGAACGCCTTGATCGCCGCCGGGATGATCGCCGCGGCCCACAAGAGCACCGCGAGCGCTGGATACCCCGCCAGCAGCAGGCCGACGCCGCCGGCGAGACACATCAGGTCCACCACCGGCACGATCGCGCTTCGCAGGTGGCGAAACGTGCGCGGGCCGGTGAAGGTGACGCGCAGGTTGTCGCGGCCACGCCAAAGCTCGCCAAAGAACAGGGCCTTCAGCGTTCGCGGATCCCCGAAGTGAATGCTGCGCAGATCAGGGTCGGCGACGATGCGGTGGCCGGCGAGGCGAAGCCGGTTGCACAGGTCCACGTCCTCGCAGGCCGTCAGCGTGGCGTCGAAGCCGCCGATCTTGTCGAATGCCGCGCGCTTTACCGCGAAGTTACCGCTGCCAAGCCACTGCACGTCCTCGCGGTGCAGCGGGCGGCTGCGTAGCCCGTCGTACTGCTGCTGCACCCAGTTCGCGCTTGGCTGCGTCAGGTACGGCGCGCCGGTCGCGGCAACGTCCGGATTCGACAGCACCTCGACGGCAGTGTCGATCCAGTTGCGGTCGATCTCGTGATCGGAGTCGGCAAAGGCGATGACGCTGCCCAGCGCCGCGCGGGCGCCGCGGTTGCGATGCGCCGCGACCGAGTCGCCGGATGACTTGACGATCACGGCGCCGTAGGTCCGGGCGGCGGCAGCTGAGCCGTCGGTCGAGTCGTTGTCGACAACAATGATCTCGATCAGCTCGCGCGGATATTCGTTGCGCGCGATGCTAGACAGGCAGCGCTGCAATCGAAGGACGTCGTTTCTGACGGGGATGACGAACGAAACCAGTGGTCTCACGCCTGCGACAGCAGCAAAGAGCTCGCCACCTTTCCGGCGACGAAACTCAGGCGCATCTGGACAAATTGTGGAGCGCGCCGGATGAATTGTGTTCTTCGTGAGCGCGACGGAAGTCGCCGCTCGAGCAGACTTCGGGAGGCGCGGTCTGACTTTCCCTGCACAGCAGAGGGCACGGCTTTCGCTTGCTGTTCTGCGTGCATCACCAGCAACACTCATGGCGTCATCTGGTTCTTGGCGGCTTACTCGTCTTCACGGCCGCGCTGGCGGTATTGCCAGCTCAGCCTGCGCGCGTGGTGCCGGTGTCCGACCCGACCAACCTCAAGCGGCTGGCCTTTGAAGATTTGAAGTACCTCGGCGCATTTCGGTTGCCTGCTGAAGAATCCAACGGAGACAGCTTCTCGTTTGGCGGGCGCCCGGCGGCCTACAACGCCGAGCGCGACTCACTGTTCATCGGCACCCGGTCCGGCCGCGTCGCCGAGGTCAATATTCCCGAGCCGGTCCGACATGCGGATGCTGCGTCGTTGCCGTTCGCGCGATTCCTGCAGCCGCTCACCGACCCGACCGAAGGTCACATCAAGGACATCGCGGAGGACGGCGCCGCGCTCTCGGGTCTGCTGGTTCACGCCGGGCGGTTGATCGGGACCGGCGTCATCTACTACGACGCCAACAACACGCAATCACTCTCGCACTTCGCGCGGCCATTGGCGCTGGGCGAGCGCGCCGTCAAGGGGATGGTGCGCGTGGGCGCGAGCGGCAAGACCGGCCTGGTTGCCGGCTACATGGCTGCGGTGCCACCCGAATGGCAATCGCGGCTCGGCGGTCCAGCGGTGACGGGACAGTGCTGCATTCCGATCGTCTCCCGCACGTCGTACGGCCCGGCCGCGTTTGTGTTCGATCCCGCCGACGTGGCGGCGCACCGCAACGCGCCCGCGCATCCGCTGCTGTATTACACGTCGGACCATCAAACGCTCGGCAAGTGGGAAGGGTCCAACCCCGTCTATGGGGGCACCATGCAGGTTGGCGGACTGGCGCTGATCTCGGGCACGCGCACGGCGCTGTTCGTCGGCCGCAACGGACTGGGGCCGTTCTGCTACGGCGGCGGCACCGCCGATGAATCAAAGGCCAATACTCGCGGTCCCGACGGCGAAACGTACTGCTTCGATCCGACCACGTCTGACAAGGGACAGCACGCCTACCCCTACCGTTATCAGATGTGGGCCTACGACTTGAGCGAGCTGGCGCAAGTGCGCGCCGGCAAGCGCGATCCCTGGGACGTCAAGCCGTACGGGGTGTGGCCGTTCGATCTGCCGACGCCCGAGCCGGGGGTGCGCATTGGCGGCGTCGCCTACGATCCAGCCCGTCAGCGCCTGTTCATTGCGCAGATGCAGGCCGATCGTGATGGTTATGCGTTCCGCGCCCTGATCCACGTGTATCGCGTGTCGTAACGCGCGCCAGCCACGCGGCGAAGTCTTCCTGCAGATAGCCGAGCGCGATATCCACGTCGCCCCGCGCGTGGAAGCGTTCGGCGGCATCATCCATCCGCGCGCACGAGACCACCCAGCGCTTCGACGCTGCCAGGAGCTGGCGCACCATGTACAGCGTCAGGCCGAACAACTGCTTGGGCCGCTCGCCGCGTAAGCGGCGCAGGCGGCTGGTTGCGCGGCCCGTTCCCCGCAGCCGCTTGCTGAAGTACGCCCGCGTCATCTGCGAGGTCCGCAGCGGATGATCGACCACCGCGCCAGGCACGTAGAGGAAGGTCTGGCCGGCGCGACCCAGGCGATCGAAATACTCGGATTCGGCTCCGGGCACGAGCGAGCCGGGACGCAAGCCGAAGCGCGTGTCGAACGCGCCAAACTCCTCGAAGATGTCGCGGCGGAATCCCATGTTCGGTCCCACCGGTCCATTGCCATCATCGATCCGGCGTTCGACGATCTCATCGCCATAGTCGCAGTTCACGACGATCGAACCGCGCACCAGCGGGCCGGATACCGGCAGCCAGTCCGGCGGGGTGGACTCGAGCTTGCCGACACGGACGCGGCCGGCGAAGACTCGCGCATGGGGGTATGCGCGGATCGCCGTCACCAGCGCGGTCATCCACCCCGTGTCGAACTCCAGGTCGCTGTCGACGAAGACGATGACTTCTCCGGTGGCGGCGGTCAGTCCCGCGTTGCGCGCGAAGTTCACGCCCAGCCGGCTTTCCGGCACCACGCGCCACTTGAACGCGGCTGTCGCCAGCTCGTGGTTGATCACCGGCATCGGCTCGTCGGTCGAGTCGTTGTCGACGACGATCAGCTCGAGCCCCGGCTCGATGGCGAGCGCCTGCTCGATGGCCAGCCGGCAGGTATAGAGCGCCCGCGAGAGCAGGGCGCCGCCATTGCGGTTGATCATGATCACGGAGACGAGGGGGTGTTGATGTGCCATCAGTGCATCCACCGCTGCACGCGTCCGGCGAAGCGCTCCCACGTGAGGTGCGCGACCGAGGCGCGGATATCGACGTCGTGAGCCAGTGCGGCCTGGACGAGTTCCGCAATCGTCGACGCCGGCGCGTCGACATCGAACAGGAAACCGTTGTCGCCGTGCGTGATCAAGTCAGGCGCGAATCCGGTCCGGCTCGCCACCGGGACCACGTTGCACATCATCGTTTCGATGAGCGGGATCGGGCCGCCTTCGAGCTGCGCCAGCGATACGAACACATCCATCTC
>DATMJU010000637.1:0-6081 GCA_035553795.1 Vicinamibacterales bacterium | reverse complement strand
GGGATGCACCGACGAGTCATAGATGTAGCCGCGTCGCTGAAGAATCGCCGCCGCGTCATCACCCATGTTCCAACCGGGCGAACGGAACCCGACCGGGCGGATGCCAAGCAGGGCATGGCACGCGTCCTCCATGCCGGCGATCTCGCGCTCCTTGTCCTCGGCGGACAACAAGCGGAACCCCTGCGCGTGCGTGAGCGTGTGGTTGGCGATCTCGTGGCCAGCCGCCGCAACGGCGCGAATGATACCGAAGTCTTGTTCACGCTTGAAGTCTTCGCCGACCATGAACAGGGTCGCCTTGACGCCAAACTTCTCGAAAAAGGTGCAGGAGTTCTCAAGACCGATTCGCAGCTCGGCGTGGGTGTAACCACCCGCGCGCCGGCATCCGCGCCCGCCATAGATCGACTGGAGCGTGTCGATGTCGCTCGAAATTGCGCCGCGAAGCATTAACTGCGAGACAGGGCTTGCGTGGTGGTGCTACTGACGAACCGAGCGCGGGTTGGCCATGTTATTGGCAAAGCCGTCGGAATTGGCAACCAGCTCCTCGCCTCGACCCTTGCCAAGCACGGTCGCCTGGAACAGGCCCAGGGCCATCGCGCCCTTGCGGCGAACTTCACCGATGCTTGCCGATTGGCGCAGCTGCTTCAGCACGTACTTCGGACGGAAGTAGAACGACCGCGTCGCTTCGTCACGAATGTCGAGCAGCTGGCGTTTGTTGAGGTGCTCTTCCCAGAAATACGGGACCACGAAATTCGGCGTGGGCTTCTTCGCGAATTCCAGCCAGTAGTCCGTCGGGATGATGCCCTGCGCAAGACCGTCTTGATACATCTCGGTGCCGGCATACGGCACTGTGACCGAGAAGGTCGAATAGTCAGGATCGAGCCGCTTAGCGAAACGGATCGTTTCGCGCATGTCCTCAACCGTTTCACCCGGCAGGCCGAGCATGAAATAGGTGAGAACCTGGATGCCGTGCTTCTTGGCGAGCGCCACCGCGGCAATCGCCTGGTCGGTGTCGATCGACTTCTTGATCGTTTTGAGCGTCTTGTTGGATCCCGACTCGATGCCGAAGTGAATGCGGCGGCAACCGGCGCGCGCCAGCCACTCCATCGTCTCGGGGGTCGGGCTGCTCACGCGATCGCGAATCGCCCAGTCGAGTTCCAAACCTTCGTCGACGATGCCTTTGCAGATCTCGATCAGGCGCTTCTTCGACCACGTAAACGTGTCGTCGTAGACTTCGACTTCCTTGATGCCGAGCGCCGCAATGGCCTTCAGCTCCTTGACGACGTCGGCGGCACTGCGCGACAACACCTTCTGGAACGAGAGCTTGCAGAACGTGCACTTGTAGGGGCAGCCGCGGCTCGTAATCATCGTCGTCACGTAGTCGCTCTTGGCGACCACGCTGTGGTACGACTTGTACGGCAGCATCGTGCGATCGGGGTGTGGCAGCGTGTCGAGATCACCGTGGATGTAGAACTCCTGCTCACCCATGGCGACGCCGTGTTCCTTGAAGTGCAGGCCCGGCAGGTCCTTCGGGGCATAGCCGTTCGATACGGCATTCACCAACCAGAAGAACGGAATCTCACCGTCACCGACGATCACCGAGTCTGCGCCGGAGTGCTCGAGCGTGACTCCTGAGTAGATGCCGACGTGCGGTCCACCGACCGTCACGTGGATCTTCGGATCGACTTCCTTCGCGAGCTGGATGCAGCGCCACGCGTCGTACCAGAAGTCGGTCCAGGCGCACACGCCGACGACGTCCGGCTTGAAATCGCGAATCTCCGCCTTGATCTGCTCCTCGTTGAGGCGCAGCACCTGGCAGTCCAGGATCTTGACCTCGTGGTCCGTCTTGTTTTTCACATAGGCCGCAACGAACATCGGGCCGAGAGGCGGCTTCACGCCGATGCCGGTGTCGTCGTTGTCCTGGAACGTGTACATCGCCCGAACGGCGTGCTTATCCGGCGGGAAAATGAGCATGGCGCGCATCTTCCGACTGGGTTGTTCCACCCGCGGATCACGAAGCTTCAGCAGGTTTTCGGCCTTAAGCAGCATCTTGTAAGTATTTGATTCTACTACGGAATCGGGTCTTGGCTCCGGAGGCGCCCAGACTCAGCGATTGCTCCACAAACGAAGCAATTTCAACCGCCCGCTGACGGGCTCGCGACCCGCTAAAGGCCCGTAATCCAGCACTCGCACCACGACCGTACCAGACTTTGGGCGGCTGCGGAGGAAGAACCGTGCCGAGCCATCCCAAGGCGGGGACTGGAGCTGGCTGACCGACGTCACCTCCCGGGCCTGCCCCGTTTCGGCGTCCTGCCAAGACACGGCGACCATCACGTTCCCGCGAATTTCTGGGGTGGCAAACTCCAGCACCCAGTCCCGGTTCGCGCGCACGTCGATCGGCGGGGATTGTGCGATCACGCTCCCGAGTCGGTCCTGGGCCTCGAACGCGAGCTCGCCATTTGCCGCCTTCGCTCCTGTGAGCGTCCATTGTTCAAACGGCGGCAATACTGCGGCGTCGAACCCGGCGCGCATCCTCGCCTCGAGCGGCTCACTCGATTGGAGACCGAGCAGCGGTATCAATTGTCGGCTGATCTTGTCGGCGCCGCGAATGTTTGGGTGTCGGCCCTCATCGAAGTCCGCGATCTCAAGGTGGTAGTCCGACGTGCGGATGATCTCGACGCCCGGAAACTCAACGCTTAACGCCTCGAACAACGAGTCGAGCACGCGACTATCGCGGCCCATCATCATCGTCGGTGACTGATAAAGGGTGATCGGGCAGCCCGTTGAGACGGCGAGTGCCAGGAACCGGCGCAGCAATTCGAGCTTGGCGGGGTAGAAGTCCGCGAGCGGCGCCGGCTCCTCCCGCCCGCTCAGCACCATCGATGGCGTCGCCACGGTGTAGAGCGCCGAGTAGCCGCTGAAGTCTTCGGGACCGTAGAAGTCGCCGTCGTGCGTGGCATCGGCGCCAAGCACCGGCACCGCGTGGCTTCGATAGATGCTCGACGGAATCATCACGCCGCTGATGAACTGCGACGTCATCCCGTAGTCGCTGAAGTGACGCCACAGCACCGGCGCGTTCCGCAGCATCACGGTGCGGCTCCGCACAATCGCGATGTACTGCGGATACTCAGACCAGAGGTTGTCCTTCGACTTGAGCAGGGCGTCGGTCTTGAACTCGACTACCAGCCGGGGCTTTCGTTGCCGGCGCGTCAGTTCGGGTGCGATCCGCTGCAACGCAAAGTAGTCATAGACCTGTGCGCCACCGGACACGCCAAAGTTGAACGGGACAAGCCCACGTTCGAGAAACGGCTCACCCGAAATGCCGGAGCGCACGTAGCTGCTGCCGAAGAAGATGACGTCCGCGATTGCGGCCTGGCCGGCAGCGCGCTCCACCTTGCGGAGCACCTGCCCTTCCTGCGTCGCGTCGCCCATTGCGCGGCGAAATCCTTCGGCGGCGAACAGATAGCTGTCGACGGCGAAGAAGGCCGCGAAGCCTAGGGCGGCCGCGATCAGGAATCTCCGGTTGTTGGCTGACTCGGACATCAGAACTGGAAGTACAGGAACGCCACTTCCTTCAACGGGCCGAGATACGTGGCCAGGCAAAACGCGAACAGCGCCACCGCCTGTGCCGGGATCGACAATTGCGCATAGCGGCGATCGAGTTCCACGGTGCCGTCGATCACTTCGAAGACGATGAAGACCGCGACAAGCCAGAGATAGAACGGCAGGCCGTAGATGCTGGAGTCGAAGGACACCGGCGACAGCGTCCACTGCCACAGCTTGTCGAGCACCAGTGCCGGCGTCGCAAAGTCCGGCGAGCGGAACGGAATCCACGCCAGCGTCACGGCATGAAACGTCACCAGCCAGCCAAGGGCCGCGCCGATCATCATCGGCATGCGGACCGGGATGCGACCGGAGACACGTCGCCACAGAACGTGCAGGCCGAGCAGCGTGCCGTGGATCGCACCCCAGGCCACGAAGGTCCAGTTCGCGCCGTGCCACAGGCCCACGGCAAACATCACGACCAGCAGGTTGAACAGATGTCGCGGCAATGACACGCGGCTGCCGCCCATCGGGATATAGAGGTAGTCGCGAAACCACTGTGACAGCGAGACGTGCCAGCGACGCCAGAATTCCTGGATGCTCGTGGCGAGATACGGGTGCTCGAAGTTGTTGATCAGCTGCACGCCGAGCAGCAGGGCGCTGCCGAGCGCGATCATCGTGTAGCCGTAGAAGTCGCAGTAGATCTGGATCGAAAACCCGTACACCGCCAGCGCCACGTCGAGCGGACTCGATCCGGCGACATCGCCGTAAACGCGCTCCACGATCGTCGCCATGTTGTCGGCGATCACGAACTTGAGGAAGACGCCCTTCATGATCATGAAGGTGCCCCGCGCCATCGGCACCCGATCGCGCAGCCCCGACTCGAGCGCCCGCAGTTGCGGCAACAGATGTCGGCCGCGCTCGATCGGGCCGGCCACCAGCTGTGGGAAAAAGCTCTTGAACAATGCGACGTCAACGAGCGAACGAACCGGCTCGAGCTCACGCCGATAGACGTCGACGACGTAGGCGACGCCTTGAAACGTCATGAACGAGATGCCGGCCGGCAACAGGATCGACGGCACCGCGGGCACGTACGACAGGCCGAGCCATTCGCTCGCGGCCCGGACGTTGGCCATCAGGAAGCCGGCGTACTTGAAATACAACAGCAGCGAGAGCTCGCCAACGATGACCAGGGTGAGCACCGTCCTCGATCGCCACCGATCCACCACCAGCGCGCCGAGCCAGCTGAGGACGATGACCGCGAGGAGCAGCCACAGGTAGACCGGACTCCACCAGCCATAGAAGATCACGCTTGCGGCCAGCACCACGTAGGTCACGATCCGGCCGCGCAGCAGCAGCGCCAGGGCAACGGTCACCAGCAGAAGCAGCGCGTATTCGGACGAAACAAAATTCACAGGTGGAGCATCGGGACGCTACGGTGTGCCGTCGATAAAGGCCCGGTGCCACAGTTCGAGGCACAACAAGCCCCATAACGAACGGCCGTAGTCTTCGGTACGGCGCGTCGCCGCGTCGAGTTCGCGCTGATCGTACAAACCGCGCTGCCGCGCGCGAGTGCCGAACAATGTGTCTTGCACGAAGTCGCGCACACGGCCCCCCTTGGCCCACTGCGCAAGCGGCACGGGGAATCCCATCTTGTCGGTGCGGCGCGCAATCGGCTCGGGGACAATCCCGTTCAGGACCTCGCGGAAGATGTGCTTGGTTCGGCCGCCTTGGAACTTCACCTTCGGCGGCATCCTGCCCACCAGTTCGACGATGCGGTGATCGAGCAGTGGCACGCGCGATTCGAGCGACACGGCCATGCTGGTGCGATCCTCGACCTGCAATAGCGCCGGCAACAGCGTCTTGATGTCGAACCGGCTCATCTTGTTGATCAGCGCGTGGCAATTCGGGTGGTTGAAGATCGCCTGGAACTGTTCGAACGGATCGTAGGCAGCCTGGTTGTGCCACACCTCCGCGGCGATCATTGGACGCACGCCCTCGCTGCGGTCGATCAGCGCGTAATATCGTCGGTCGGCATCGCCAAACAAACCGCTCCTGAAGAACCGGGTCAGGAGCGGCTCGTAGCCGCGTAACTGCGCGAGGTTGGGGAGGATGGATTCAAACGTGACGACGTACTTCTCGTCTTCGTGCGAGCCCTGAATGCCGCCCTTGAGCGACGCTTCGAGATACGCGATCAAGTAGCGCGTGTAGCCGCCGAAAATCTCGTCGCCGCCTTGCCCGCCCATCACGACTTTGACGTGCTGGCTCGCCAGTCGCGACACGCAGTATTGCGGATACAGGCCCGGGCCGGCTGCGGGCTCGTCCATGTGGTAGATCAAGCGCGGCATCAGGTCCACGAACTCGTCGGCGGTGCCGAAGACCTCGTGCTGGATGGTGCCGGCGGCGTCGGAGGCGATCCGCGCGTAATGCGTCTCGTCGAATCCCGGTTCGCGGAAGCCGCCGCTGAAGGTGTGGATCGGATGCGGGGACTGGCGGCCGGCCAGGCAGGCGACGGCGGTCGAATCAAGCCCGCCGCTGAGA
>DATMJU010000636.1:0-7538 GCA_035553795.1 Vicinamibacterales bacterium | reverse complement strand
TCGCCGAGTGGCTCGAGAAGAAGTCGATCAAGGGCCGCACCGTCACCATCAAGGTGCGCTACGACGACTTCACCACCATCACTCGCAGCCAGAGTACGCCGGACTACACCAACGACGCCGATGCCATCGCTGAGCGCGCGGTGAAGCTGCTCGAGAAGACGGAGGCCGGTCACCGCCCGATTCGCCTGCTCGGCGTGAGCGTCCACAACTTCGACCGGGATGCCAGGGCCGCAGAAGGCGCAGAAGACGCAGACAACAGGCTACCGCTCGAGGCTGACTGAGTTGGCGATCGACAAACCTAAAGGTTTGTCGCCACAGGAACGGCGGTTTGTCGCTACTGCTATCATCTGCGGCCCTGGTGATCTAATCTGTCGCGCATGCCGGTTGAATCCGCGCTGGTCATCGCCGCCATCATCCTGCTCGTCACGGTCGTGACGACGATCATCTTCGTCGTGGCGCGCCAGCAGAAAGCCAGGGAAGAGGAACTGCGGAGTGCCGCGAAGGCGCGGGGATGGAAGTTCGAAAAGGTACACGAGCGCGGGTATCGCATCCTCCGCTGGAGCGGAACCACCGACGGCATCACCTGGGTCGCCGAATCGGCCACGTTCACGTCGGGCGGCCATAAGAATCAGCGGCGGCGGCACGCCGGACGATGGCACGGCACCTACAGCCCCGGGATCAATGGCGCGATCGTTGCGATGGGATTACCAAAAGGCAAGGAAGAACTCGGCAAGACGATTGCGGAGGGCGACGGCTTCTTCGCGCGGCTCGCGCAGAAGGCCGCGGGCTTCGCCTTCGACAAGGCGATCGACGTCTATTTCGGCGACGGCCCTGGCAAGGAAGTTGATGCCGCAACGATGCAGCGCGTCGACACGAGGATCCCGGGATTCGTGGTGATGGCGGCCGACAAGAGCGAAGGCACGCGCATCATGCAGCAGGGGCTCGAGCACGCACTGCTCGACGCCACCAGCAACAAGAGTTTAGTGCTGTCGGATGAAGACCGCCCGTGGATCCTGCTGCGGCCGCACGCGGTGTCGCTGGCGAGGATGACGCGGTTTCACGATGCCAACGAGATTGACAGCTTCGTGCGAGCCGGGGTGGCGCTGACCCGCGCGTTCAGGTTTGGACGGGCGAACTGAAGTTCTCCCCTACGGCTGCTTCACGATCGTCACCTTGCGAAGCTCGATGCGCTGAGCCGGCTCCTCGCCGTTCACCGCCGCGGCCTCGATCTTCTCGACAACGTCCAATCCGCTTTCGACCTTCCCAAACGCCGAGTACTTGCCGTCGAGCGCCGTCGCCTTGGCGGTGACGATGAAGAACGACGTGCTCGCCGAATCCGGCTCGGCCAGCCTGGCCATCGACAGCGTGCCCTTCTCGTGCAGTTGATCGTTGAACTCCGCCTTCATCTGCCGGACGTACTTCTGCTGGGTCTCGGTGAGCGGTCCGCGTGTCGGCAGGTGGCCTGACTGGATCACAAAGCCCTTCACCAGGCGGTGGAAGCTCATGCCGTCATACACACCCGACTGGGCGAGCCGCAGGAAATTGCGCACGTGGTTCGGGGCCTTGTCCGGCGTGAACGACAGGGTGATCTCCCCCATCGACGTGTCGAGCACGGCCCGGTAGCGCGCCAGCTCCTCGATCGACTCCGTTGAGAACGGCTCGGGGACCTCGGCCGGCTTGTCGCGAATCGTGACCTTGTTGACGACGATGCGGTCGACGGCCAGGCCGTTCGAGTCCACCGCCGCCTCTGAAATCTTCTGCACGTTGAGGATGCCTTCCACGACGCGCGCGAAGATCGTGTACCGCCCTTCAATGCCGGGCTGGTCGGTCACCGCGATGAAGAACTGGGTGCCCGCGCTGTCCGGTTTCCCCGGGATCATCGTCGCCGACACGGCGCCGCGCGTCTGCTTCTCGTCGTTGATCTCCGGCTTGAGCTGGTTCAGGCCGCCGGTGCCGTACTTGCCGCGGGCGTTCGGATCCTTGGTGACCGGATCGCCGCCCTGGATGAGCGCGTGCTTGATCATCCGGAAGAACGTGGTGCCGTCGTAACCGCCTGACTCAGCCGTCTTGGTGAACAGCGCGACGTGAGCCGGCGCCTTGTCGGCCAACAGGTCCATGACGATCGGACCGGCCGTCGTGTCGAGGACCGCCTGCTTTGCCGGCTTGCTTTGCGCGAACGCCGCCGCCTGGCCCGCCAGTAACAGAATCGTCACTACTGCAACTCGTCCCACCATTACGTCCCTCGCTCTGTTCGATCGTTCCACAACCGGTCAGAACAATCCACCGGCGCATCTTATCCCGCGACTCGCCACACCAAACGGTGTTCAGGTACCGAACCGCACTCTCAGGCTGCCCGTCTCACATGCCGATTGACATGGGACTTGGGGCTTGGGTCTTGGGTCTTGGGTCCTGGGTTTGAAGTTTGAAGTTTGAAGTTGTGCGCTTGATTCGAGGTTGCTGGTGAGAGCCAGGAGGACGCCATGAAAACATTGTTCTCTCTCGCTCTGTCGCTCACGATTGTCGCCACCGCCACGCTGTCCGCGGAGCCGGACGGAGGCCCGCGCATCCGCCCGCAGGATACGCGCATCAAGCAGGTGCTGCAGGAAGGCGCCGCGCGCTCGGCGACGTTCAAGGCGCTTGTCGATCGCATCGAAGCCAGCGACGTCATTGTCTACGTCTCGATCAATCCCCTCCTCAAGTCGTCGCTGTCCGGCGCCCTGACCTGGATGACCGAAGCCGGCGGCTATCGTTACGTGCGCGCTTCCATCAGTTCCGAGATGCTGTTCGATCAGATGATCGCCACGGTCGCGCACGAACTGCAGCACGCCGTTGAAGTGATCGGCGATCCGAACGTCCGGGATGAACGCAGCCTGGTCGCGCTCTACAAGCGCATCGGCCATCAGAATCAGCTCGTCGCGCCTTCGGGATGGGAAACCGTCGCCGCACAGGAGGCGGGATGGCAGGTGCGCCGCGAGTTGGTAGCGGTTCCGGCCGCGGCCGTGGCTGGGACCAGCGAGTGGACGCGTTCGTGACGCACAAGTCCGTTCCTGTTATGCTGTGGCAGGCAAGCGGGCTCCACACTCGGCCTCTCGGCTTGGCTTGCCTGCCCAAGCCGCATGTACGAGGACTATTTCGGGTTCGTCCAACCGCCATTCAGCCTGACGCCTGACCCGCGCTTTCTGTACCGCAGCGAGTCACACGACGTCGCGCTGCAACAGGTCTGGCAGGCGATCCGACGCAAAGAAGGCTTCATCGTCCTGACCGGTGACATCGGCACCGGCAAGACGACGCTGTGCCGGACACTGCTCGAGCAGTTCGACCAGACGACATTCACGGCGCTAATCCTCAATCCGTTCCTGTCGGTCGAGGAACTGCTGCGCGAAGTGCTGATCAGTTTCGGCGTGGTCTCCAAGGAGGCGCTGAAGACCGGCCGCCTGGCGACCGCCAGCAAACACGAACTGGTCCGCACGCTCCACGACTTCCTGCTGTCCCTGGTGCCGCTGCACGGCAGCGCCGTGCTGATCATCGACGAAGCGCAGCACCTCTCGACCGACGTGCTCGAAGAAATCCGGGTGCTGTCGAACCTCGAGACCAACGATCAGAAGCTGCTGCAGATCGTCATCGTTGGCCAGCTCAACCTGCTCGACGTGCTGCACAAGGCCGAGCTGCGGCAGCTCGACCAGCGGATCTCGATTCGTTGCTCGCTCAAGGCGCTGACGCGCGAAGAGGTCGAGGCGTACGTGACCCATCGCCTGTGGGTGGCGCGGGGCTCGACGTCGGTGACGTTCACGCCAAAGGCGTTCGACCTGGTGCACGCGATGTCCGGCGGCGTGCCGCGCATGATCAACCTGGTCTGCGACCGCGCGTTGATGGTGGGCTGCGAGAAGCAGACCAGCCGCATTTCCGAAGAACACGTGGTCGCGGCCGCCGCGCAGCTCGGACTCGAAGTTCCAAAGAACAAGATCAAAGGCGAGCGCGCTTCGACGGACGCGACTACGGGAACGAATCGCACGCGATTGATCGCCGCCGTGGCGCTCGTCGTGGCCGCACTCGCCGCGGCCTTCTGGTTCCTTGGCAATCCGCTCGACCTCATGAGCACCGGCGAGATGCCGGCCATCATGCAGAAGCCGGCTCGGCACGTCGCAACACTCGCACCGCCAGCGCTACCGGCGCAGATGCCCGAGCCAGCTGCCGTGCCGCCGCCGATACCTGGATCCTTCTCAGTTCTGGTCGGCACCTACGACAACGCGCGACAGGCGCAGCTCGCCGAGACCCAGATTCGCAACGCGAAGGTGGAGCCCTACACGATCGACATCGTGATGGGACCGGACGATGTTCAACGCCGCATCCTGGTCGGACGGTTCGCGACGCGCGAGGAGGCTGAGGCGGTACGCCAGAAGATCGGTCCGCAGTTCACGACCGCCAGGGTAATCCTCGGAGCCCAGGAAAGAGTGCGGCTTCTCGTTCCTTAGGGACGTAGGGGCTTAGGGGCTTAGGGGCCTATTCGCGGTCGCGGTCTTTGTAGAGCTTCTTTATCGACTGGCTGATAGTCTTGGACTTCTTCTTGGCGTTGATCTGCGCACGGACGTCCTTGCGCGCTTCGAGCGTCTGCACTTCATCCTGAAGCTTCAGGAATCCCTCGAGTCTCGCCGCGTCCAGCGTTCCCCCTTCAACCGCCTGCTTGACCGCGCAGCGCGGCTCGCCCATGTGGCGGCAATCCGTAAAGTGGCAGCCGGCCGACAGCTCGACGATGTCCTCGAACGTGTCGCGCGCGGTTTCCGTTTGGGTCCACAACTGCAGCTCGCGCATACCCGGGGTATCGATCAGCAGACCTCGCGCGTCCGGCAGCAGAATCAGATGACGATGACGCGTGGTGTGGCGGCCGCGTGAGTCATGCTCGCGCACGTCGCGCGTCTTGAGCATCTCGGTTCCAAGCAGCGCGTTGACCAGCGTGGACTTCCCCACGCCTGACGAGCCCAGGAGTGCGGCCGTTCGGCCGGGCCCCAGGTAGTCGTAAATGACGTTCACGCCGTCCGCCTTCTTGGCGCTGATGGCGTGGACGGGGACCCCAACCGCAAGACCGCCAATCTCGTTCAAGTCGTCTGCCAAATGTGTCGCCACATCCGACTTGTTCAGGATGACGACGGGCCGCGCGCCGCTTTCGCGCGCAAGCAGCAGGTAGCGCTCGAGGCGTCGCGGGTTGTAGTCGCCGTCCAGCCCCATCACGATAAAGACGACGTCGATGTTGGCGGCGACCACCTGCTCTTCGGTGATTTCGCCGGCCACTTTGCGGGAGAACTTCGTTCGACGCGGCAGGACCGCCTCGATGGTCGCCGTCGCCTCGCCCGGGGTCGGCAATATGGCGACCCAATCCCCTACCGCAGACAACTGCTCCTTGCTGACGGCCTCGTGCCGCAAGCGGCCGGCGTGCTGCCCCTGTAGTTCTCCGGCAGTGGCATAGAGGCGGTAGATGTAGTTGAATTCAATCGCGACGCGGGCGGGAACAAGGCCCTTCTGCGCGTACGGCGCGAAGACCCGCTCCCATTCGTCGTCCCATCCAAGGGCCTTCAGCTCAAACGACACTCGCCCTAGGATACGCCGATGCCGGCCTGCTTTCGCCGCTCGGCGACGCGCCTGGCCAGCTCCATGATCGACAGCGGCGAAGACCCCTCCGCCTTGTTGTTGACCAGTACCCACAGCTTGCGGCCGCTGGTGAGGACGCGATCGCTCAGGTCAACCACATCGCGGCGCATGGCCTCATCGGGCGCGACCACGGCGTTGAATGGCTGGAAGCGCTCGCGCTGATCCTCGTACCACGTGCCCGGCCGCAACAACAGCCTGATCACCGCGAACGGCAACGTCTCCGGCGGGATGACGCGCGCCTGCAGCATCAACTCAGGCATCGCGCTCCAGTAGTTGTAGGTGTGGCCGATGCCGTGGCGCACGAGGATGCCGAAATACTCTGGCGTCAGCAGCCGCTGATCGCGGAGCTCGACGGCGTACTGAAAATCAGGCGGCAGCTCGGACAGAAAGCGATCGAGCCGTGCCAGGAACTCCGGCGCCTGCATCTTCGCGTGCTTCGGGAACGGCGGGAACTCGAGGATGAAAGGCCCGGTGTGCTCGGGAAACGCCACCGAAAACGGCAGCAACAGCTCCTCGATCAACCGCGGCACGGACATGAAGTCCGGATTGGGCGTGCCGGCGCCTGGAGGTCCGATGACCGTTGAGGTCACGGAGGCGGGCGCTTTCGCGCAACCCTTGAAGCCTTCAGGCAGTTGGCCGGCGTAGCGACGCAGGTCCTCAATCGGAATCGGCGCGTAATAGCTGCGATCGATGCCGACGGTCCTGAGCAGCGGATGCGTCGCATATTGGCGCAGGCCGTCCTTGGCGAGCGCGGAGGAGGTTACCGCCCCGGAATAGACAATCCCTTTCCACCCGGGAAAGCTCCACGAGCTGGTGCCAAACCTGAGGTCGTCTGGAAGTTGCGCGGCGATCTGCCGCGCTTCCTCATGTACCCTCGCGACGGACTCAGCCGACGGATCGTCAGGAGCGGCCGGTTCGAGATCGAAGAGGGGGATCTGATCGGACACTGGGAATTAGTATCAAGTAGCAAGTCGCAAGTAGCAAGAAGAGCGCTCCTCCTTGCATCTTGCTACTTGCATCTTGCTACTTGCTACTTGCTACTACTTCACTCGTATCGCAGCGCCACCAGCGGATCGACATTGCCGGCGCGACGGCCGGGAATCCAGCTGGCCAGCAGCGCGATCACGGCAAGGCCTAGAGGCACGGCGATGTAAGTGACGGGGTCGAGCGGCGAGATGCCGGGCAGCAGCGTGCGGACGGCGCCGATCGATCCGAACGCGCCGAAGGCAAGAGCCAGGCCGATGACCAGGCCGATGACCGTCAACCGCATCCCCTGCCCCACGATCATGTTGAGCAGCGATCCCGGCGACGCGCCGAGGGCCAGGCGGATGCCCAGCTCCTGCGTGCGCTGGCTGACGGCGTAGGCCATCACGCCATACAGGCCAATCGCGGCCAGCAGTAACGCCAGCACGCCCATCGCGCCGAGGAGATTCGCCGCCATCTTCTGCGCGAACACCGCTCCGAGCATGTGTTCGTTCATGGTGCGCGCGTCGTAGATTGGCAGGCCGGCATCGATGGAGCGCAGTGCGTTTCGCGTCTCGGCCACCATCGGCCCCGGATCGCCGGACGCCTTCACGAACAGCCGCAGCGTGCTGATCGGGAATCGATTCATCGACAGGAACAACTGCGGCAACGGCCGCTCGTTGATGCTGCCGTACTTGGTGTCGGCGACGATGCCAACGACTTCCATCACGTTCTGCGATCCCATCCGGATGGTGCCGCCCAGCGCGTTGCCGTCCTTCCAGTACCGTTTCGCCATGCTCTCGTTGATGACGATGACGTTCGGCGAATCCGGCGTGTCGGTGTCGGCGTACTCCCGGCCTTGACGGATGGGAATCGACAGCGTCTCAAAGTAGCGCGGACCCACCGTTTGATACGAGATCACGATCTCCTCG
>DATMJU010000635.1:0-2736 GCA_035553795.1 Vicinamibacterales bacterium | reverse complement strand
GCGCTGGACAACGGCATCGCCTGGGGTCATGCGGGCGCGCAGGCAGAAGCACGCATCCGATTAGCGGATGCCGCGTACCGCCGCAACGATGCCGGGCGATCGCTGGAGTTGCTGCGCGAGGCTGAGACAAACCTGAGCCTGCTGCCAGATGGCGTCTTCGCCGAGGGCTGGCGGACCGACATGGAGATGATGCGAGCCGAGGCGCTGCTTGGCACGTCAAATCGCGATGCGTTCGACGCCATCGGGCGCGCGTTCGACATCATGGAGCGGCGTCAAACGCCGTTCCGCCTCGCCCGTGCCAGGTGGATTCGGGGCCGATCGGTGGCCGATTCGACTCCCGAGCAGGCCCGTGCCGAGTTTCTCCAAGGATTGAAGGCAAGCGCGGCTCAGCCCGCTGCCATTGATCCGTTTGGTCGTTCTTTGGCGGATCAGCGTTGGTTGCTGGTCAAGAGCCTCCTCTCGCTCGGTCAGGCTGATCGCGCCGAACCTCACGATCTATCGATCGCATTGGCGACCCTGCTTGCCGACGACCGCTCCGACGTGCTGGAGCGATTGCAAAATGGACACACGTCGTCGCACCTGACGCTGGTCTTTGTCGCGTTGGACGAAGGCATTCTCCGCTGGCAGATCCGCCGGGATCGCGTCACCCGCGAGCTGCTGCCGGTCAGACGCCGCGATCTTGAACGCCAGATCAACGAACACGCCAGTCTCGTGCGCAGACAAGACTCGGGTGACTGGCTATCGGCCTCTGACCGCGTGTCAGGCTTGATCCTCTCAGGCATTGCCGATTCGGCTCCGGCGGCGTTGACAGTGGTTGCGGACGAACTTCTCTCGCAGGTAACGTTCGCCACACTGCGTTGGCCGGCGACGAAACGATTCTTTGATGAGACGACCGACCTGACGGTCCTGGCGGTAGGCGCCTCGCCGCAGCGCCCTCGAAGCGCGGCGAGCATTCAGCGTGCGCTGGTGGTCGGCGACCCGTCGACCAACTCCGGCAACCTCTTCCCGTCGCTGCCAGGCGCTCGAGAAGAGGCCACGCAGATCGCGTCACTGTATGCGGCCCCGACATTGCTGACCGGTGACGAAGCGACACGCGCGCGACTACAGGCAGCGATTCCCAACGCGGACATCATCCACTACGCCGGCCATGCAGTCGGCGACCGCGTCGATCCTTCGGCCAGTCGCCTGATCCTGGTTGCCGACGATCCGGGATCGGCCTTCACCGCGGCAGAAGTCACGAAGCTTCCTGTGAATGCGCGCGTGGTGGTGCTGGCCGCCTGCCAGGGAGCGCTGACCGCATCGGCCGGGAACGTTGCCATTCACGGGCTCGCCTCGGCATTCCTGAAGGCCGGCACCAGGCATGTGGTGGCTTCTCGATGGGACGTCGACGATCGCTACTCGACCGGCTTCTTGCGAGTCATCCACCAACACCTGATCGCCGGCGCCGGTGTGTCACGCGCCGTTCGATCGGCGCAGTCGGCTCTGCGAACCGAGCCCGGTTTCTCCCACCCGTACTTCTGGGCCGGGTTTTCCGCCTACGCAACGATCGATTCCCGCTACGGAGATTCCAATGAAAGCGAATAGACGAGAGTTCATTGCCACGGCAGCAGGGGCGCTCGCGACGCTCGGTACGACACGGTTGAGTGCGCGACAGACCAGTCGTTTAACGATTGTCTTCGAGGGGCTGGCCGTACTCTCGGTGAACAAGCCGACAGGGTCGCCCACTGGGCTGCCCAAGACCACTGAACGGCTCGACGTAGTGTTTCTGCAACACAAAGAGCACGACTCGCCGGTGCTGATCGAGCTGGGAACATATCAGGAACTGGATATGACTGGCCGCGCTCTGAAGATTAGCGTCAACGGCGAGGATGTCATGGGCACGGTGCTTGGTGACAACGCCAAGGAGGCGGCGCGCGTCGTGTTGGACGATTCGGCGCCCGACACCTGCGACGACAAGTGGGATGGGCTCCGCAACGTGCCCCATTTCGAGAGACTGCTCAATCAGCGAGTTGACATGCTCCCAGCCGTCTTCTCGGATGCGCCAAAAGACATTGCCAGCAGGCTCACGTTCCGGCGGGGGAGCCTGCGCGGATTGCTGGCCACTGGAGCCTACAAGAGTGTCAAGTGGCGCTTTCCCGGCGGCCCGGCAGACTACGTTCAGCGATTCACGGATCATGTGATCTGGACAACCACCATTGACGCAACGTCAGCGGTTGCTGTGCAAGCCATGACGTTCGACGGGAAAGCGATCGGGACGCCGTTGAACGCGCCGAGAAACGCAAGTGGAGATGTGCGCTTGATCGTCGGCAGCGCCCGAAACTCACCCGTGTCAGACCCCAAGATTCTCGACCACTTCGCGCACTACTATCACGTGCTCGACTATTCGGGCCCGAAGCCCGTCCCTCATCAGGACGAGGCCTGCTCAACTGTCCGCACCAAGGATCTGCAGGATCTCGAGACAGAAATAAATGCGTGGAGCGCACGCCTTCGTCGATCGCAGAAGCAGGAGGACTGTGGCGATGCAGAGATTCGGGGCGAAACCGGCATCTGTATGAATGCCGTTGCGTACACGACGGTGAAATAGGTGGTGCTCATGCGTCTTGCGATCACCGTCTGCCTGGCAATCGGCGCCTCGTTGATGGCGTTGGTCATTCCGCAACCGCTGGAGGCGCGCCAAAGATTAATGGGCACCTCACTTTCATGTAACCAGGATCAGCCGGAACCGATGATAAGCCC
>DATMJU010000634.1:0-9361 GCA_035553795.1 Vicinamibacterales bacterium | reverse complement strand
GTTTCGTCCCCTTCCTTACGATCACCCCGATCGGCTCGTTACCGTTTTCGAGTCAAGCGTCAGCCAGGAACGCCTGCGCGAGGGGGCGTCACCCGGGAACATCCTCGATTGGGTGCAGCGTAGCGATTCGTTCGACGCGCTGACGGCGATGATGACCGTCTCCGCGACGCTTCGCGCCGGCGACGGCGGAGCACCGATCAGGGGCGTCCATGTGACCAAGGGCTTCTTCGACGTGTTCGCCCGCAAGCCGTCCATGGGGCGGACCTTTGACCCGGCCGAGTACGAGGGGGCCGCGTCGATCACGTCGCGGCAGGCGTCCAGCAGCGAGCCTGTCATCGTGCTCAGTCATCGGCTGTGGCAGACGCTTGGCGCCGATCCGCGGATGGTCGGGCGCTCGGTATCGATCGAAGGGCGCCAGTGGCAGGTGATTGGCGTCATGCCGCCCGACTTTGCGGTCCCCGACGCCAGCGCCGCATTCTGGGCCCCATGGGATCTGCGGGCCTCGTACCGCGGGGCCCGCTTCCCCAATGGCCCGCCGCGCGACGCCCGATTCCTGCGCGTGGTCGCGCGCCTCAAGCCCGGCCTGTCGATCGAGGGGGCGGAGGCCCGCTTGCAAGCGGTGGCCGGCGGAATTGCCGCCGAGCATCCCGCCACCAATGCGGGCTGGGGCGTGCGCCTGTCGCCGCTGGCGGAAGAGATCGCGCGCACCAGCCGCCTCGAGCTGTTGCTGGTGTTTGCCGCGATGTTCTGCCTGTTGCTGTTGTTGTGCGCCAACGTCGCCAGTCTCGCGGTGGCTCGCGGCGTGTCGAGGGCGCGAGAGATTGCCATCCGCCTTGCGCTCGGCGCCGGCGGCGCGCGCGTCACGCGACAGTTGCTCGCCGAGAACCTGTGCACCGCCATCGTGACGATGGTGATCGCGCTGGCGCTGACGGCGTGGTGGATCGGCGCGGCGTTGTCGATTGCTCCCGACAACATTCCGCGTCTGCACGAAGTGGCGCTGACCGGACGCGTCGCCGCCTTCGCCGCCGCGCTGGCGCTCCTCGTGACGGCGGTCGGCAATGCCGTGCCGACGTTACGGGCCAGCCGCACGCCTATCGCCGCCGCACTCAAGGACGGCGCGGGTGTGTCGACCTCGAATTCCGGACGGCTGCGCTCCGGACTCGTCGTCGCCGAGATCGCGGCAGCTGTCATGCTGCTCGTTGGCGCGGGCCTGCTCGCCCGGACCTTTGCCGAACTGCAGCGGGTCGACGTGGGATTCGACACGCGCAACCTGCTGGTGATGCGCATCACGCCGGACGCAGCCAGATACCGCACCGGCGCCCAGACGACGGACTACTACCAGCGCGTGCTCACGGCCCTGCGGGAGATCCCGTCGATCGAGTCGGTCGCGGCCGTGACGTCATTGCCGATGAGCGCAATCGGCTCCGAGTTCACCCGCCCCTTCTGGCCGGAGCATGCGCCGCTGGCCGGGAACGACGCGCCGCACGCCAGCATCCGCATGGCGACGCCCGGTTACTTTCACACGCTCGGCCGGCTCGTCGTCCGCGGCCGCGAGTTCGATGACCGCGACATCGCGGGGGCGCCGGCGGTCGTGGTTGTCAACGAGAAGCTGGCGCGCGACACCTGGGGCGGCGAGGATCCCATCGGGCGGAAGCTGATCCTGGATTACCAGCGCGGCCCGTATCCATACGAAGTGGTTGGCGTCGTGCGCGACGACCGTCATGACGGTCCGCGCAGCCAGCCGATCCCGGAAATCTTCATCCCGCACGCGCAGAATCCCTACCTCGTCCTGAACGTCATCGCGCGGACGACGTTGGACCCCTTGAGCGTCGCGCAAACGGCCCGCTCCCACGCCATGAGGGTCGATCCCGATCAACCCGTGCATTCGCTGACGACGATGGAGCAGTTGCTCGGCGAATCGGTGCAGCTCGATCGGTTTGCGATGCTCTTGATCTCCCTGTTCGCGGTAGGCGGCTTGATTACCGCTGCCGGCGGCGTCTACGCGTTGCTGGCCTACACCGTTACAGAGCGGCGGCGTGAGATCGCGCTGCGGATGGCCTTGGGGGCGTCGCCAGGACGGGTCAAACGCGCCATCGTGATGGAGTCTCTCAGGCTCGCGACCGCCGGAGTGGCGATTGGCCTGGTGGCGGCGATCGCAGGGAGCCGCTTTGCCCGGACGATGCTGTTCGGCGTCGCGCCGCAGGACCCGACCACGCTGGTGGGCGCAGTGGCCGTGCTGCTGCTGGTGGTGGCCACGGCGAGCTGGTTGCCCGCCAGGCGCGCGGCATTGATTGAGCCTGTTCGCGCGATGAGGATTTGATGACTCACAAGGTTGAACGGTTCGCGTCACCGCGCTGGTCGCGCCGCGCCTTTGTCGCTTTCACCGACGTCTTTCCCAAGCACGATCCGGCGCGATTGCATTGCCTACGCAGTAAGATATAAACTAAATAGTACATATGAAGATTTGTCGACGGGAACGCATGTCGCGTGCCGTGTGGCGCGCGCTCGCGTCGCTGGCTGCTGGTGTCGTGCTGCTGGGCCACGCGGCGGGCGCGCAGCCGGGAGATGGGTTGAAGCGCAGGGCCGACCTCGGCGCGGCGTTCGCGCCGCCGGGAGCCGGCGGCCGGGCGCGCGTGGCCAGCGTGGCCGAGGGGTCGGCGCTGCAGCAGGCGGGACTCAGGGCCGACGATCGCATCCTGGAAATTGACGGCGTGGCGCCGCGTGACGCCATCCACTTCGGCAGCCAGCTGCTGGCGCTGCGCGGCGACAGCGTGGTGCGTCTTGCGGTCGACCGGGCGGGGACGCGACTGCAGATCGAGGCGAAAGTCCCGGCGATGCGCCGCGAAGCGCTCCCCGGGCTGGAGACCGTCTACACCTCGGTCGCCAATCCCTCGGGCGTCCGGCAGCGCGCGATTCTGACGCGCCCGGCGGGGACCGCCCGGCGCCTGCCGGCCATCTTGTTCGTCCCCTGGTTCAGCTGCGACTCGCTGGAGTTCCCGAACGGGGCGCGGCCGGGGATGAGCGAGTTCATCCACCGCGTCGCGCGCGAGTCCGGCATGGTGCTGCTCCGGGTTGACAAACCCGGGGTCGGCGACAGCGAAGGCGACTGTGCCAATTCAGATCTCGATACGGAGATCGCCGGCAGCCGGGCCGGGCTGGAGCTGTTGCGCGGACACGAGTGGGTGGATCCGTCGCGGATCGTCCTGATGGGGCAGAGCTTCTCCGGCGCGTTCCTGCCGGTCATCGCACGCGACATCCCGGTGGCCGGTTACGTGTTCATCAACGCTGGTCGCGCACCTGGATGGAGCGCCTGATCGAGTTCGAGCGGCGCAATCTCGAAGCCTCCGGCGCCACGCGCGCCGAGGTGTTCTCGAAGATTCGAAAACTGTCGGAGTTCTACGCGTTGTTCCTCGAGCAGCGCCGGCTGCCCGGCGCGATCGTCGGCGAGCGGCCCGACCTGGCCAGCGTGTGGAACGATGCGCCGGGGCACCAGTATGGCCGTTCGGCGCAGTTCCTTCACCAGCTGCAGGCCATCGACCCAGGTTCGGCGTGGGCCGCGGTCAAGGTTCCCACGCTGGTGCTATGGGGGGATGCCGATATCGTGATGCATCGCGCCGACCACGAACGGCTCGCGAACATCGTCAACAGCAATGGCGCCGGCCTGGCGCAGTTTCACGTGATTGCGGGCGCTGATCATGGGCTGGTCGTCAGGCGGCCGGAAGGCGGGCCGGCTTTTGCGGCCAGAGCGGTCGATCTCACACTGGAATTCCTGCGGCGCCTCTAGTGGCCTGCGTCAACATCGTTCCCTTCCGGGAGGAGCATGCCTCGGCTTTTCGTTCACTGCAGTACGAATGGCTGACGGCCAACGACCTGCTGGAGCCGTGCGACGTCGTGGAACTGGCGGCGCTCGAAGACACCTACCTCGGGCCCGGCAGCGCCCTTCGCGTGGCCGTGGACAAGCGGGTGGTGGTCGGCGGCTATGCGGTGACTGCGGTCGATCACGAGACCTTCGAACTCTCCCGCCTCGCGGTCGCGGCGGCGCGGCGCCGTCAAGGCATCGGCCGCCAACTGATCGAGAGCGCGATGGATTTCGCCGTGTCGCGCGGAGGAACCCGCCTGGTCCTGGCGTCGAACTCGCGCCTGACCGCGGCGTTACGGCTCTACGAGCGGCTGGGATTCCACTACCAGCCCGTGCCGCCGGCCGTCGCCGAGAAGTACCGCACTGCGGATATCTACATGTCGGCGTCGCTGCGGGTGCGGACGCAGCGGAGCCCGATGCTCGACCAGTTCCGCCCCGCGGGCCCGCCGACGCTGTCCAATCTGTAAATCCAACGCGATGGATCTTTACTATGTATATCAAGTGATATCTATATAAATACATACTCATCCCACGTTACGTCCCTCCAATTTGCGCAATGCGGGTGAATTGAACGATCCCCGGGCCGGCTGCGCCGTTACAGTGGGCCAGTCGTTGTGCTCGTTAACTTGCATTGCACGGAACCGATGGGTTCGTGGAGGACCGGAATGACTTTTCGAAGATTACTGATCGCGTCGGCGTTTGCGCTGGTGGTCGGCGTCGCCAACGCCGCCGCGCAGCAGACCGGCGAGATTTACGGACGGGCGACCGACACCTCGGGTGCGGTGCTGCCCGGAGCAACCGTGACGGTGGCCGGCCCGGCGCTGATCCAGCCGCGCGTCGCCGTCACGTCTGAAACCGGCACCTACCGAGTTCCCGAGTTGCCGATTGGTGTCTACTCGGTGACCGTGGAGCTGGCGGGATTCCGGACGATGGCCCTGCAGGACATCCGGGTGACGATCGGCTTCCGCGCGCAGGTCAACGCGAGCCTCGAACTCTCTACCGTCCAGGAGACGGTCACCGTCAGCGGCGCAAGCCCGCTTGTCGACACCCGCGAAGTGGGCACCAAGTCAAGCTTCGACCTCGAGACCCTGCAGAACATTCCTTCCGCCCGCGATCCATGGGTCATGCTCGAGCGGACCCCTGGCATCGTGATGGATCGCGCCAACGTCGGCGGCAACCAGTCCGGGCAGCAGTCCAGCTACATCTCGCGTGGCGCCTCCACCGGCAACAACAAGTGGTCGATCGACGGCGTCGACATCACCGACATGGCCGCGACCGGCGCGTCGCCGATCTACTACGACTTCGACATGCTCGAGGAAATGCAGGTGACGACCGGCGGCGCCGACGTGACGCAGCAGACCGGCGGCGTCGGCATCAACCTCGTGACCAAGAGCGGCACCGATCGCTTCAAGGGTTCGGGCCGCTTCCTGCTCACCGACCAGGAGTTCCAGGGCGACAACATCACCGACGAACTGCGCGCCCAGGGCGCCGGCGCCGGCGCCCCGATCCAGAACATCCGCGACTATGGCTTCGACATCGGCGGTCCGATCGTCAAGAGCAAGCTGTGGTACTGGGGCAGCTACGGGACGCAAGACGTCAAGGTCGGCGTCGTCGGCTTCTACAAGAACAATTCGACTTGCCGCCCGAACGGCGTGGCGATCAATCCACGCACGACGGACACCGAAACGCTGCGCGGCTGTCTCGAAACCGACCTGACGACGCTCAACAACTACAACTGGAAGGTCACCTACGTGCCGTTCCGGAACAACCGGTTCAGCTTCCAGAACACCTGGGCCGAGAAGGTGCGCAATGCGCGCGATGCCAGTGACCTGCGGCCGATCGAGACCGCCTACCGCCAGAAGTCGGTGTCGAGCGACTACGGCGCGTTCGGCTGGCTCACGGGGCCCAACCCGTTCTACAAGGCCGCTGATCAACACGTCATCAACGACCGCATGCTGGTCGACGTGATGTGGTCGCACCTGGGCAACAACTTCGCCCTGGCGTTGCAGGACGACGCGTTGATGGACGTGCAGCCGGCGTTTGAAACCACCACCAGCGCATGGTCGCGATCCTACAATGCCTCGATCTTCACGCGTCCGACCAACAGTCTCGACGTCGTCAGCACCTATTTCGCGCCGGCGACGCTTGGCGGCGATCATTCCCTCAAGTTCGGATATCGCTGGCGGACGGCGCACTCGACCAGCATCAACCACCGCGGCGGCTTCATCGAGGCGCGCTTTACGAACGGCGTGGCGAATTCCGCGGACATCTGGCGCGACCAGTACTCGGAGTCGCACCTGGCGACCCACGCCTTCTACATCCAGGACACCTACACCCGCAACCGGCTCACGCTGAACCTCGGACTGCGCTATGACCGCCAGGACGACTTCTCGGTGGCGGGCCGGGTTCCCGAGAATCCGCACTTCCCGCAGTTGATGCCCGCCATTGACTTCCGCGGCGCCGATGCCGGCGTGGTGTGGAACGACATCTCGCCGCGCGTCGGCGCGACCTACGACGTGCAGGGCAACGGCAGGACCGTGCTCTCGTCGTCCTATGCGATCTACTACGGCCAGATGGCCCCGGGCGGGCTGTCGAACAATCTCGCGTCGACGGCCGCGGTGTGGGTGCGCTACCCCTGGGCCGACGCCAACGGCGACCGTTTCGTGCAGCCGAACGAAGTCAACACCGCGGTGCCGTTCCTTGCCAAGCACGTCAACTACGATCCGGCCAACCCGGCGAGCACGGCGTCCCCGACCCGCGTCGACCCGGACATCAAGAACGATCGCACGCGCGAGTTCATCGTGGGCTTCGACCGCCAGCTCGGATCGCAGATGGCGGTTGGCGCCAGTTATATCTGGCGCAAGTACGACCAGTTCGCCTGGAACGATCGCGACAACTTCACCAGCGCCAACTACCGCGCCGTGAGCTACACGCCGGCGGGCTGCCCGGCAGGAGCGCGCTGCGAGCCGGTGACCTATTACGAGCCCAATACCCAGATTCCGTCGGCCAACCTCTACACGAACATGGTCGATCGCTGGCGGGACTTCAACGGCTTCGAGGTGACCTTCGGCAAGCGCATGTCCAACCGCTGGTCGATGAACGCCAGCTACGCCTACAACAACGCGGTTGACGTGTTTGATTCGCCGGCGGCGTATGAGGATCCGACGTGCACGGCGACCACGCTCGCCGGCTACCTCACGGCGGTGTGCCCGGGCTCGCAGATCTTCGCGCCGGAATCAGCCGGCAGCGGTATCGGCAACGTCTTCCAGAACTCGAAGTGGCTGATGAAGTTGAACGGGCGGGTGCAGTTGCCGTTCGCGATCGACCTCGCCGCCAATTACCTCGGCCGCCAGGGCTTCCCGTTCCCGCAGTCGGTGCTGTCGCCCAACCGCGCCAACGGCGCCGGACAGGTGCAGGTGCATCTCGATCCGCTGGGCGAGAACCGTTACGACGCGCTGCACACCGTGGACCTGCGGCTGTCTCGCGGCTTCTCGTTTGGCTCGGTCAACGTCGTGCCCGCGATTGACGTGTTCAACCTGACCAACACCAACACGGTGCAGGCGATGAACCGGAACCAGGTGGCCGCCAATGCCAACCAGGTCAGCGGCATCCTGCCGCCGCGCGTGGCCCGGTTCGGCGTGAGCGTGCGCTGGTAGGCGCGTCTATCTAGGAGTTGAGCAACGGGCCCGGCGCACCCGGGCCCGTTGTATTTCATGCAGGGCGTTCGGCCCTCGAGCGAAGAAGGAGAGACCAGGTTGATGCCCGCTTCTAGGAGATGCCGATTCCACTGGATGCTCGCGCTGGCGATCGTGACTGCAGTGCCGTTGACGGCCGCGGTCCTGGCCGGATCAGTCCGGCAGGCGCCTCGCCAGCGTGCCGAGGTGCTGGTGCTGGGGGTGTATCACATGAACAATCCAGGGCTGGATGTGTTCAATATGCAGGCGGACGACGTATCGGCGCCGAAACGCCAGGCCGAGATCGCGGTTGCCCTCGAGACCCTTCGGAAGTTCGCGCCGACCAAGATCGCGGTCGAACGAATGGCGGGCGACTCGAGGATTGGGAAGGATTTCGAAGACTACGCCAAGGGCCTCCGCCCGCTGACGCGCAATGAGACGGAGCAGCTTGGATTCCGGCTGGCGAAAGAACTAGGGCACAAGCGAGTGTATCCGGTGGACGTGCCGGGGGAGTTCCCGTTTGGCCGGGTGGCGAACTTCGCCAAAGCGAATGGACGCGCTGAAGAATGGAACGCCTTGATGCAGGACATCGGCCGCATGGTCAAGGCCCAGGATGCGTATCTTGGCAGCCACACCATCCTGGAAACCCTGCTGCACATGAACTCGGATGAAAAGGTGGCCGAAGACATGGGGCTCTACTTCCGTCAGGGCCAGTTCGGCAACGCCAACGATCCCGCGGGCGCCGACCTGGTGTCGGCGTGGTTTCACCGCAACATGCGCATCTACAGCAACATCGTCGGGCTGATCGAGTCGCCCGCCGAGCGCATCCTGGTGATCTACGGCGCCGGGCACCTGGGCTGGCTCCGGCAGTCGATTGCCGGCAGTCCGAACATCACGCTGCGGAAGCTGGCCGAATTCGCGCCGGGACGGTGACGGCGACCGTATTGGTAATTATTGAGTTTATATAACAAAAAAGATATAGTCGGCTTCTCTGCCGGTGCGGCCAACTCAGCCGCACACTTCCAAATCGTTTAGCACGTGGGTTGTGAACAAGCCCACGTGCTTTTTTTGTGCGGCGCAGCGAAGCCCGCCTGGTTCGGCTCGGCCCGAACGCCGCAAGGCAGCGCCACGCGCATGCCGTCAAGCCGCCCTAAAGGTGGCCGATTCAACGCTTAAACGGACTGTCGGATTCGTTGGTCTGCGACCTGTCCTCAAGTTCTCGCGAAGGTCTCCGATTACCTAGTTACAAGGCTGCTGTGGTTGCAGCCTGGTAAACAAGTCCGGCAGGGACGCCGGGCTCGCGACACTCACGGAGGAGACTTCTCATGGCGGCATTTTCGGTTGTCAGCAACATCTCGTCGGCAAGCGCCCAGGCGCACCTCACCAACACCAGCATCGGCCTGAACAAGGCCCTCAACCGCCTGTCGAGCGGCTTCCGCATCAACCAGGCCGGCGATGACGCGGCCGGTCTCGCGGTGGCCAACACTTACCGCAACGACCAGGCGATCCTGAACCAGGGCATCCGCAACGCCAACGACGGCCTGTCGAAGCTCCAGATCAAGGACGGCGCGTTGAACAACATCTCGACGCTGCTCGATCGCCTCGCGACCCTGTCAACGCAGGCCGCCAACGGCGCCAGCGACGCGGACATCAGCAAGCTGTCGGAGGGAATACAGCGAGATCCTGACGGAAATCACCCGTGAAGCGACGGTGGCCGACATGGCGACCGCCACGGGCTTCTCGGTGTTCGTGTCCAGCGAAGCCACGGCGGCGGACGGCAAGATCACCGAGGCCTCGATCGGCGCCGCGACCGCGACGGCGCTCGGCC
>DATMJU010000633.1:0-4030 GCA_035553795.1 Vicinamibacterales bacterium | reverse complement strand
GTCCACGCTGCTTGGCCGGCGGCCGAATGACGGCTGGAACGTCAACGGCATGTTCGACTACGCGCTGACGAAAGAGCAGATGCTGCGCATCGGCTACTCGCAGAATTACTCGACGCGCAGCAACCTCGGCATCGGCGGTTTCGATCTCGCCGAGCGCGCCTATGCCAGCGAGACCTGGGGCAACCAGCTGCGCATGCAGGAGACGGGACCGATCGGCAAGAACGCGTTCCTCAATACCCGCCTGCAGCTGCGGCTCTATCGCACCGCCTCCTCGTCCGCGCTGGAGGCGCCCACCGTCCGCGTGCTCGACGGCTTCACGAGCGGCGGCGCGCAGGTGCGCGGCGGCGTGAACCAGAAGGACGTCGAGCTGTCGTCGGACTTGAACTACGTGCGCGGCCGCCACACCATGCGCACCGGCATCCAGCTCGAAGGCCGCCACTACCGCACCGACAGCGCGTCGAACTACCTGGGCACCTACATCTTCTCGAGCAACGCCGACTACGAGGCCGGACGGCCCCGCAACTACACGCGCCGCATCGGCGACCCGCTGATCTCCTTCAGCCATCTCGAAGCCGCGGTCTACGTGCAGGACGACATCCGCATCCGCCAGGACCTGACGTTCAGCCCCGGCCTTCGCTACGAGGCGCAGACCCACGTCCACGACCTCACCGGCTTCGCGCCGCGGCTCGGATTGACGTGGGCGCCTGGGCGCAATGGCCGGACGACGGTTCGAGCCAGCTACGGCATCTTCTACAACTGGCTCGGCTCGAACGTCTATGAGCAGACGCTGCGCGTCGACGGCGTTCGCCAGCAGGAGATCAACATCGTCAATCCGTCGTATCCGGATGTGGGCGGCGCCGGAACCGTTAGCGCCGGCAACAAGTACGTGCTGGGCGACCTGAAGATGGAGCGCATCCACCGCTTCAGCACCGCGGTCGATCGCACGCTGTCGCCCAAAGTGCGCGCGAGCGTGAGCTTCGCGGTCGCCCGCTTCGGCAACCAGTTGCGCGGCGTCAACCTCAACGCGCCAGTGAACGGCGTGCGTCCCGATCCGGCGTTCGCCAACGTGATCCAGGTCGTGCCAGACGCCGAGACGCATACCTACGACTTGGTGCCCGACATCAGCGTGAATTTCGCCGGCGGCATCCGCAACGCCGATCAAGCCAAGTGGAACCCGCGCCGCACCGTCATTCGCTTCAACTACCGGCACCGCCGCGCCTACAACAACAGCGACGGCGCCTTCAGCGTGTCGCCGAGCGGATCGCTCGACGATCAATGGGCGCCCGCCGGAGGCGATCAGCGGCATCGCTTCCGCGGCTCGATCTCGTCGCAGGCGTATCGCAACCTCAACGCCCAGGTGAGCTGGGACGCCAACAGCGGCGGTCCGTACACCATCACGACCGGCACTGATGACAATGGCGACTCGATCTTCAACGATCGCCCGCTACTGGTCGGGCGCAACACCGAGCGCGTGCCGTGGCGATCGACCTTCTCGGCAAACGTGTCGTACACAATTCCGATCGGCAGCGCCCGCGCACCCGAGGGCGGCGTCGGACGCGGCGGTGCCGGCGGTGGCCGGCCGGGCGGGCCCGGTGGTGGCGGCGGCGGTGGCCGCGGTGGTCCGCCGGCGGGACGCGGTGGCGGACGCCAGAAGGGCATCACCATCAGCGTGTCGGCGCAGAACATCACGAACCGGTCGAACTACTCGGGGTTCAGCGGCGTGATGACATCTCCGTACTTCATGCAAGCCACAAGCGTGCAGAATCCCAGGCAGATCGACCTGTCACTGCGCTTCAACTTCTAGCCGTCGCATAGAATGTCAGGACGATGCGAATCATCGTCCTGGGCGCTGGCGCGATTGGCAGCGTCTACGGCGCGAAACTTTCCAAGTTCCACCACGTCACGCTGATCGGCGGCAAAGCGCACGTCGACGCCATTCAGCGGGACGGGCTGGTGATGCAGGGCCACACGGCCGGAACCTTCACGCTTCCGGCGTTTGCCGACGTGCCGCCGATCGAGCCCGGCACGCTGATCCTGCTGACCACCAAGGTCAATAACAACGCCGCTGCCGTGGCGCCGATCGCGGACAGGTTGCCGGCCGGCGTCACGATCGTCTGCGTGCAGAACGGGCTCTACTCCGAGAACATCGTCAAGGAGCTGGTCGGCGATCGCGCGCTCGTGCTCCGTGCCATCACGCAGGTGGGCGGCGTGCTGGTCCGCCCGGGCGTCGTCGACAACACGGTGGTCGGCTACACGCTGCTCGAGTCACATGAGCAGTCGCCGGCGATTGCCGCAGTGCTGACCGAAGCGGGTCTCGATGGCCGGATCATTCCCGACATCAAGAAGGAGATGTGGCGCAAGGCGGTGTTCAACTGCGTCATCAATCCGACGACGGCGCTCGTCTCGTGCGAAGTCGGCGGCATCGTCGATCCCCAGTTCAACGGACTGAAGCGGCAGATCATCGACGAGTGTCTCGCGGTGGCGAAGGCCGATGGCGTGACGTTCGAAGAGGATTTCGTGGCGCTGATCGACCGCGTCTTCGCGGGGGCGCGCACGATCGCGTCGATGCGGCAGGACTTGATGAAGGGCCGGAAGACCGAGATCGATCACATGAACGGCGCCGTTGCCGATCTCGGGGAAAAGTACGGCATCGCCACGCCGGTTAACGCGGCCATGGCGACGATGATTCGGTATTTGGAAAGCAGGCCTATAGGCCTATAGGCCTAATAAGGAACGTCGATCAGCCGATCGCCCGTTCGCATGTCTTCCTCGAGCAGTTGCAACAGCGCGCGCGAGATCGGCCCGGGCTTGCCGTCGCCGATCGTGTGCTGGTCCCACTGCGTGACCCCGGTGACCCTCACGGAGCTGCCGATGATGAGCATCTCCTTCGCAGCCAGGGCCTCGGCCTGCGTGATATCAGCGACCTTCACGTCCTTCAACTGGCCTGTCCTGACCAGCGACTGCGCCAGTTCGAGCGTCCGAAGCGATGTGCATCCTGAAAGGATGTGATCGAACCTGGGATGCACCAGGACGTTGTCCTGCGTCACGAAGGCAATGTTCATGTTGGAACTTTCGCCGACATGCCCCTGGTGGTCGATGAAGACACCGTTATCGAAGCCCTTCTCCTTGGCTTCCATTTGCATCAGCACGTTCGGCATGTAGTTGGTGTTCTTCGTGATCGCGTACAGCGGCGGCTTGATCGGATACGTCGTCGTCATCACGCGCACGCCTTCGGTCTTCCACCTCTCCGGATACGCAAGACCGGCGAAGATCATGATGAAGAAGCCCGGATCGGCTCCGGCAACCGGCGCGAGATCCAGGTTGCCCGGACCCGATGACAGCCAATAGCGGATCGACCCATCGCGCCGCCCGCTGGCCGCGACCGTCTTGATGATGGTGTCGCGCATTTCGGCGCGGGTCCCCGGCAGCTTGAGCTTCGAGCGCTCGGCCGATTTCAGGAAACGATCGAGATGCGCGTCGAGATCGTAGATCTTGCCGTTCACGATGCCGGCGGTATCGAAGATGCCATGGCCGCGGTGCACCATGTGATCGTCGAACGGAATCACCATCAGCGCAGGGTCCGTCACGATGCCACCAAGCTGGCTTGAATAGAACGCGGTGTACTTAACCGGCTGCTTCTCGCGCAGCGCGCGCAACTGCGCGACCACTTCCTGCTCGTTCAGCATTCGCAACGACGTGTTGGCAACGGACATGGCCATATCTTATCCCTGACTACCTGACTACCTGACTACGTGACTACCTGACCACCCGCCCCAGCCACCGGTCGACTTCCGGCCAAATCGGCGCGCCGCCAAGGTTGTGACCGAAACCCGGAAAGACGACATGGGAATACGGCCGGCCTGATGCGATCAACTGGTCGAGAATCGCCACCGTCGCCGGCGTCGGGATGCTCCGGTCTTCCCCGCCAAGCAACCACAAGCCTGGAACGTTCAGGCTTTCGAGCACTGGCTTTGGATCGAATCCGGCGAAGCCGTTGAATGACGCGAGCTGCCTGTTTCCGTCCTCAACG
>DATMJU010000632.1:0-8652 GCA_035553795.1 Vicinamibacterales bacterium | reverse complement strand
ATCGTGACGCCAAGGCCGCGCAGAACGGTGCGGCGTGAGAGGTGCTTTTTGGTCAAGAAATCCATCGCGTTCTCCTCAATCGGGCCAACAGGCTAACGGGCCACCCGGCCCTCAACTACCGGTTCTTCTCGGCCTTCGCGTCGTCGTTCGTCGTCGTTGCGTCTTCCGCGCGGCTCATCTGGAACGCGCGGCTGTTCACCACTCCCAGCACGTAGGCCGAGAAGCGGTCGTTGTCCTTCGCCGCGTCGCGGACGATCCTGCGAATCGCGGGCATGTCGAAATACTCCACCCGGCGGCCGAGGGCGTAGGTCATCAGGCTCTCGGTGAAGCTGGTGAAGAACATGTCTTTGTGCTTCAGCAGCGCGGCGCGCAAACCGGCCGGGCCGGTCATCTTGGTGCCGTCGTACAGATCGCCAACCGGGTCCACCATGTTGCCGTTGTCGCGAATGCGCCAGCGGCCGGTGACGTCGAAGTTCTCGAGGGCGAGCCCCAGCGGATCGATCACGCGGTGGCACGAGGTGCACTGCGGATTGGCGCGGTGATTCTCCATGCGCTGCCGCGTGGTCAGCAGGTGGCCATCGCCGCCTTCCGCCTTCGTCTCGTCGAGCGTCGGCACGTTGGGTGGCGGCGCCGGCGGCGGTGACGCCAGCAGCACTTCCATGATCCACTTGCCGCGCAGCACCGGCGAGGTGCGGTCGGCGACCGAGGTCAGCGCCAGGATGCTGCCGTGACCCAGCAGGCCGCGGCGGTTCTCGTCGGCAATCGTGACGCGCTGGAAGTTGTCCCCGTTGACGCCGGGCAGGCCGTAGTGCTTCGCGACGCGCTCGTTCACGAACGTGTAGTCGGCGGTGATCAGGTCAAGCAGGCCGCGATCTTCGCGGACGATGCTTTCGAAGAAGAGCTCCGTCTCTTTGCGCAGCGCCTGGCCGAGGCTGTAGTCGTAATAGGGGAACAGCAGCGCGTCGGGATAAATCTTGTCGAGGTCCTGCAGGCGCAGCCACTGCGCGCCGAAGCGCGTCGCCAGGGCTTCGCTCCTGGGGTCCGCGAGCATGCGCTTGACCTGCGCGGTCAACACACCCGGACCACGCAACGTGCCGCGCTGCGCGATCTTCAACAGCTGATCATCGGGACCCGAGCCCCACAGGAAGAACGACAGGCGCGTCGCCAGGTCGAGATCCGTGATGCGGTAGCTCTGCCCGGCGCGCAAGGTCGACGGCGCTTCTTCGAGGCGGAACAGGAAACGCGGGCTGGCGAGCATGGCCTGCAGCGCCATGCGGATGCCCGACTCGAAGTCGCCGTCACGACGACCCATCGCGTAGAACTTCGTCAGGCCCTCGAGGTCCTGCGCCGACACCGGGCCGCGATACGCCTGCGACGCGAGCTTGCGGAGGATGTCCGTTGCGCACGCGGTCTCTTCCGCGGATGACGTCGGGCGGCACGTGAAGATCTTGCGGCGGCTCGGCGTCTCGGAAATGCCGGTGACGCTGAACGGCCCGCTGACCGCGAACTCGCGCAGGTGCGGCAACGTGGTGATGCCGAAGCCGGCGCCGATCTGCGAGTCCGCCAGCGTGTGGTCGATCGGCGGCATCAGGTCGTCCGGCACCGCGTCGAAGCGCTGCACGAACGCGGCCGCCAGGCGATGCGTGCCGGCCTTGACGTGCACCTTCGGCGTCGTCAGGTTCATGCCGTTCGGATCGGCCTCGCTCATGCGCGGGTTGATCTCCAGCACCGCGACGCGTTCGCCGTCGATCGACACCTCGAGCAACTCACCGCGGACGGTGCTGCCGAACAACTGCCCCGTCGGAATGGAGTGCAACTGCAGGCGGAAGCTGTACTCGCCGTCCGCCGGAAACGTGTGCATCGTCGCGATGCCGCCGCGCGTGCCGAACGGCGCGCCTTCGACGTGCTGCATCTGCGAGCCGGTGCGCGGCACCTTGTAGGTGAATTCGGAGGCGCCCGCCTTCGGGTCGCCAACGGCGAGCGCGCTGATGCGGCTGGCCGCGCGCAGGTAGCCTTCCATCAACGTCGCGGAGAACGCCTGCGCGTCGGCGATGTTGTCGAAACCGGCGCTGATCGTGTCCGGCGGCAGGAACGCGTTGACGTCCACGTCGAGATTGAGCAGCGCGCTGACCGCGCGTGAATACTCGGCGCGATTCAGGCGCTGGAACGGACGACGGCCAGGATTCGGGTTGAGCGCCGCGGCCTGATCGAGCCGCGATTCCATGGACGATGCAAACGCGGCGAGCGCGTTGCCTTCGGGACGGCGCGCGCCCGAGGGAGGCATCATGCCGGCGCGCAGCTTGCGCACCATCTTCTCGGCAACTTCGGCGACCTGCGCGTCGTGACCAACCTTCGACGCATCAAAGCCCTGCAGCGACAATCCGCCCGCGTTGTTCTTGTTGCGATCGTTGTGGCAGCTGGCGCAGTACTGCTTGACCAGCGCGCTCTGCGATTCAGCCACGTTCGCCGTCGCGTGCGACGTGACGGGCGCCACGGCCGGCTTTGAAGGCGCTTGTGTCGTTCTTGCGATCGTTGGTTTGGCTGGAGCAGTGGAGGGAGATTGATCGGCGTACGTGCTGAGGCCAAGGGCCAACACGCACGCAGACAGCACGACGAACGAGACTCTTCGCATCAGCCCCTTGCCCCGCAGTTCTTCGTTAACGAGCGGGCCGTTACAAGCACGGCCGTTTATATCTCTAACAAGTAGAATTATCAACGACTTAGCGGCTTTTTCATGTCAGCAATTGTCACAGTCATGTTGACCATTCGTTCAACAAATGACACTTCCCGTTCTTGCGGTTTTTACGCCTGAATTCGCGGATCTGGAGCGTGTTACCCTTCCCCGTCTCCAAGGAGGACGCATGGATCGGCCGAAATCAATCTCGCGGCGGCGTATTTTGGCTGCCGGAACGGCGGGAATTGTCGGTGCAGCGCTACCCGCGGCCGGCCAGAGCCCGGACCAGGCGGCGCGGCCCAAGGTGCCTGCGGACCCCACCAAAGTTCAGGGGCCGCTGGCCACTGACGTCGGCGGACGCTCGCCCTTCGAGAAGCCGAAGCGCGTGTCGCTCGGTGAACGGCGCACATCAAGCCTCTCCCCCCTCCAGGATCTCGACGGCATGATCACGCCGTCGGATCTGCACTTCGAACGGCACCATGGTGGCGTGCCGGCGATCGATCCGCAGCAGTACTCGCTGCTGATTCACGGGATGGTCGATCGGCCCACCGTCTTCACGCTGGCCGATCTGCGACGCTTCCCCGGTGTGTCCATGATTCGGATGATGGAATGCTCCGGCAACGGCGGGCGCGTCTATCGCCGCGAGGGAAACCAGACCGATCTCACGCCCCAGCAGATCGACGGCCTGACATCCACGAGTGAATGGACCGGTGTGCCGCTCGCGACGCTGCTGCGCGAAGTTGGCGCCTCCCCCAAGGCGACGTGGTTCCTCGCCGAGGGCATGGATGCCGCGGTCATGACGCGCAGCGTGCCGATGGCCTACGCGAGGAACGATGCGTTGATCGCCTATGGGCAGAACGGCGAGCCGCTCCGTCCTGAGCAGGGCTACCCCGTTCGGCTTTTCCTCCCCGGCGTCGAGGGCAATGCCAGCATCAAGTGGCTGCGCCGCATCGAAGTCGGCGACCAGCCATTCATGACGCGCGAGGAAACCTCGAAGTACACCGACCCGTTGCCGGACGGCACGGCGCGCATCTTCAGCCTCGACATGGACTGCAAGTCGATCATCACGGAGCCGTCATTCCCCGACAAGCTCACCGGTCCCGGCTGGTGGGAAGTGCGCGGCATCGCGTGGAGCGGACGCGGCAAGATCGCCAAGGTCGAAGTGAGCGGCGACGGCGGCAAGACGTGGCAACTGGCGAAGCTCGATGACCCGGTGCTGCCGAAGTGTCATACGCGTTTCCGCCTGCCGTGGGAATGGAAGGGCGGCGAAGCCATGCTCGCGAGCCGCGCGACCGACGAGACGGGTTACGTGCAGCCGACCTACGACGTGCTGCTCGCGGCCCGCGGGCCTTCGACGGCATACCACTTCAATCACATTCGCGCGTGGAAGGTACTCGCCGACGGCACGGTGAAGTTCGGAGGAGGTCTCTGATGGAATCCCAGGGGCACCGAACGCTCAGACCACTTCTTCTCGCCTCAGTCGCCGTCGCGACGGCGATCTCCTATGCAACACTTTCTGCGCAGTCCAAGCCTGTTGCGAAACCGCTCGGCATCGGCCGTGCCGCGTCGGCTGACGAGATTGCGAAGATCGATATCGACGTCAGGCCCGATGGCAAGGGCTTGCCTGACGGGAAAGGCACGGTCGCTGAAGGCGCGAAGATCTACGCGGCCAAGTGCGCGTCGTGCCACGGCAAGAGCGGCGAAGGCGCGACGGCCGATCGCCTGGTTGCCACCGACGCCGGCAAGAACTTCGACTTCGCAACCAACCCCAAGCTGCCGCGCGCGGTCGGCAACTACTGGCCATACGCTACGACGCTCTACGACTACACGTATCGCGCGATGCCGTTCATGCAGCCGGGCACGCTGACGCCGGATGAGACGTACTCGCTGGTCGCCTACATCCTCAATCTCAACAAGATTGTTCCCGAGGATGCGGTGATGGATCGCAAGACGCTGCCGGCAGTGAAGATGCCGGCACGCGACCGCTTCGTCATGGACAACCGCAAGGGCGGCAAGGTCGTGAAATAACTTACTTCTGCTGCTGCGATCCCACGGGCTTGAGCACCGTGAGGTCCTGCGAATCGACCGAGTACTCCGTGAACGGCTGGTACATCTCGTCCCAGCTCTGCTCCGACCAGTAGACCTCGAGGTGCGGCGCCGGATTCCACTTGTTGCGGATCGAGTTGTCGTAGACACCGAGGCCGAGGATCTTGCTGCCGGCCGGGATCTTCAGCGGCTCCTTCAACTCGTAGTTGAACTGCCAGTTGAAGTCGAACTTCGGCACGTTGAGGATCGTCTGCTCGCGGCCGTCGGGATAGACGATCACCCACTTCAAGCTCTTGCCGCGCAGGTGCATGTGCGGCGACATCGCGTAGAGCGTGATGTCTTCGGTCACCGGCGTGATGCCGGTGAGGCGCCAGTTCTCCGCGTGCGGCGGAATGTTCGGCGTGGTGCGGCTGCGGCGCGTGCTGCCCGGGTCCGCCTTGTATTCAACCTCGCGGCCTTCGGCGCGATAGATCGACAGCCCGCCCTTGGTGGTCGCCAGCGGATCGCCCGCCTGGCGAATCAGCACTTCATGCGTCACCGGCACCTTGTTGAACCAGATGCCCAGCTTGGTCCGATCCTTCTCCGGCTTGCCGGTCGGGTTGTAGTGCAGTTGCCAGTTGATGTACTTGCCGGCGGGCAGGCGCTTGCCGATGTCGGCGCGATGATGATCGAGGCCGCGGCCCGGCACCCACGACAGCAGCTTGCTCGAACCGGGCAGCCCGCTGTCCGTCGACGGCAGACCGCGCGATCCGCGATCGCCGATCACCTTGCCGTCCTTGTCGACAATGCGGCCGTTGACGAGCGTGGCGCCTTCAGGGATATCGACGAAGAAGATGCCGGCGTGGTGCAGCACCGCGCGGTTGCTCGGCTTGAGCTCGACGATCTCCGCGAACTTGTCTTCCGTCCACGGCACCTTCGAATAGAACATCTGCACGCCGAGTTCGCCCTCGGCAGGAATCTCGAACTCGACCGGCATCTCGAGCACCAGATCGGGTTCGGTGCCCGCCGTCCAGCCGGTCGCGAACTTCGGTGAGGGCGGCATGTCCGCGGCGTTGCCGCGCTGCGCACCACCGTCGGCCCACGCCGCGATGATGTCGATCTCTTTCTGCGAGAGGCTGATGTCGTTGCGCATCGGCAACGTCTGCGTCATGTCGGCGCCCCAGGGCGGCATCTCGCGCGACACCACCTTCGACTTGATCGCCTTGGCCCACGGCCGCGCGTCCTCGTACGACAACAGCGACATCGGCGCCACTTCACCGGGCCGGTGGCAATTGGCGCACTTGCTGTACATGATCGGCGCCACGTCTTTAGCAAACGTGGGGGCCGCCGAGGCCGGCCGGGTCTGGGCAGAAACGTTGAACGACGCGAGGGCTCCAACGCCGATTGCGATCAACGCGAGACGTTTCATTGGCTGAACTCCTTGGTTCCGGGTAACCGGTTCCAGATTCCGGGCCGAGTCTAACCTATTTGGCGGCGCCTGGGGCGCAGGATGCAACGGCCTCGACCGCCGAGGTGACGTTGATGCGGCTGACCTTGTCCTTGATGAGCAGGCCGCGAATCACCACCGTCTTGTCCTTCATCTGCGGCAGGTTGAATTCGCTGATGCCGATCAGGCGGAACGTATTCTTGCCCGCCGGCGCGGTCTTCGGGATGTCGTCGCCGGTTGCCTGGTTGGCAATGCTCGGCACGGGCTCCGTGGCGGCGACCAGCATCCAGTTCGTGCCTTGCTCACGCAGGCAGCCGGTCACGCTGACGATTTCAACGGTCTTCCTGGGCGCGGGCGCCTGCACCATCAACACGGCGAGAAAGAGGGTCGCAAACACGCGGCTATCATAGCCGACGTTGTCCCGAATTCTGCTGACCGCCGCGCTCCTGCTGTTGCTGCCCTCGACGCTCCGGGGTCACGAAGCCGAGCGCACCAAGGTCACGCTGCAGTTGTCGCCGGACGGCACGTTTGTGCTGGAGGTCGCCAACGATCCGATGTGGCTGCTGTTACGCCTCGAGACGTTCGCCGGTGGCAGCGTGCCGCCGAACATCACACCCGAACAGCGCGACGCGCGCCTCGCGCAATT
Organism: Vicinamibacterales bacterium; assembly: GCA_035553795.1. GTDB lineage: Bacteria > Acidobacteriota > Vicinamibacteria > Vicinamibacterales > UBA2999 > 12-FULL-67-14b. Next base: position 1,860 of record DATMJU010000632.1, on the reverse strand, counting down.
GACCGACGTGTTCGCGGATCGCATCGTGTTGTTCGTCGATCAGCACGAGGTCCGCGCGACTTCAGTGACTTACGTACCGCCGGGAGCCGGGAATCGGGAAGCAGGAACCCTCGCATCGTTTCGCCTGTCCGGCTCGATGCCGCGTGACGCGACCCGGCTCCGGTGGCTGTATGGCCTCGTTGGGGATCGGTACCCGCTTGAGATCCGTCAGCCCGATGGCTCGTCGACCATCGAGTGGATCGACGGCACGAACTGGAGCGACGTGATCGACCTGTCGAGGTCGTTCACGCCGCCGACCCGGTGGGAGATCGCGCGGCAGTATCTCGTCCTCGGCTACACGCACATTTTGCCGAAGGGTCTCGATCACATCCTGTTCGTGCTCGGCCTGTTCCTCCTCAGTCCGCGCGCGAAGCCGCTGCTGCTGCAGGTGACCGCCTTCACGATCGCGCACTCGATCACGCTGGGGCTGTCGATCTACGGCCTCGTCTCGCTGCCGTCACGCATCGTCGAACCACTCATCGCGCTGTCAATTGCGTACGTGGCCATTGAGAACCTGGTCACGCGCGAGCTCAAGCCGTGGCGGCTCGCGCTCGTCTTCATGTTCGGGTTGCTCCACGGCCTGGGATTTGCGGGCGTATTGAGCGAGCTGGGCATGCCGCGCGGCGAGTTCCTCACCGCGCTCGTGACGTTCAATCTTGGCGTGGAGGGCGGACAGCTGTCAGTGATCGCCGCCGCACTGATCGTCACCGCGCCGTTCATGAAGAAAGGCTGGTACCACCAACGCGTGGTGATACCAGCCTCTCTCGCGATTGCGGCGGTCGGCGTCTATTGGACGCTCGTCCGCTTTTGGTCCGGCTAAAGCCGGATCTCACCGGCTGCTGGTCGACGACGGCACGAACTTCTGAATGCGCTGGCCGTAGGTGTCGGCCGCATAGACCGCGCCCTTCGAGTCCACCACGATGCCGTGGACCCAGTCGAACTCGCCGGGCCCAAGTCCCTGCTTGCCCCAGGTCGCCACCAGCTTGCCGTCCTTCAGCGACAGCTTGTGCACGCGCTCGAGCGCGTGATCCGCGATGTACGCGAACCCGTCGTCGCCCTTGCGGGAGATGGCGACGTCCCACGGGTACCAGCCGTCCACCTTGATCTCGCGGAGGTAATTCAGGTTCTTGTCGAACACCTGCAGGCGGTGGCCCTCCCGATCGATGATGTAAAGGTTCTCCTGCGCGTCGACCGCAAGCTTGTGCGGCAGCACCCACTCGCCGGCGCCGTTGCCCTTGTCATTCGGCCCGCCCGCGCCCTTGCCCACCTGCTTGATGAACTTGCCGGTCTTGTCGAACATCACGACGCGGTTGTTGCCGTAGCCGTCGGTGACGATGATGTTGCCGTTCTTCAGCACCGCAACGCCCGAGGGCAGATCGAAATGCTTGTCGTCATTCCCCTTCTCCATTGTCGTGCCGAGCTGCAACAACACCTTGTCCATCTTCGGATTGAGCTTCACGACGCGATGCGCATCGCGCTCGATCATGTAGACGTTGCCGTCCCAGTCGACCGCGCCCGAGTGCTGGAAGTTGGGGTCGAGCTTGCGGCCATTGAGCTCGATGTCGCCGCCCCATGACACCAGCTTGCCGTCGGTGTTGAACACCATCACCGGCTTCGCGCCGCGGTTGAACACGTAGATGCGATCCTGCTGATCGATCGCAAGGCCGGAGATGCCGGGCTGGTTGGTCGGCCCTTGTCCCGCAGGCCGCGGAGCGTTGGCCTGCCCGGTGGCGCGGCGTGCCGCCGCCTGCGCTTCACGCTCGGCCGGCGGAAGGGGTGGTGTTTTCAAGCCGAAGAAGTCGCCCGGCGGTAGCGTCGGCC
>DATMJU010000631.1:0-9983 GCA_035553795.1 Vicinamibacterales bacterium | reverse complement strand
CAGGTGACCGTGGTCGTGTCGACAGCGAACGCCGGTGTGTCGCGCGTGACCATCGACACCGTTGACGTCTCGATGGCGCCCGCATCGCAGGGTATCCCGTACAGCGAGATGGACCAGACCGGCTGGAACATCGGCTACTCGGTCTCGGGTGAAGTGGTCGCCGTGGGCGAGGGCATCACCGACCTGGTGCCCGGCGATCTGGTGGCGTGTGCGGGGGCCGGTCAGGCCAATCACGCAGACTACGTCAGCGTGAAGCGCAACCTGGTGTGCCGCATTCCGCAAGGATGCTCCACCGCGGCTGCCGCTTCGGCGACCATCGGTTCGATCGCGTTACAGGGCGTACGCCGCTCGTCACCGCAGCTCGGCGATCGCGTGGTGGTGCTCGGTCTCGGCCTGATCGGACAGATCACGGTGCAGTTGCTGCGCAGCGCCGGCTGCCAGGTGTTTGGCCTCGACCTCGATCCGGCGCGCGTCGAGCGCGCGAAGCAACTGGGCATGGACGCCGGCGACTCCGATCCGGAGCGCTTCAAGGCGCTGGTGCGCGACCGCACCAGTGGCCATGGCGCCGACAAAACGCTGATGACCGCCGCGACGCCATCGAACTCTGTGATCAATCTGGCGATGGACGTCACCCGCGCCAAGGGCGCCGTCGTGATCGTCGGCGATGTCGGCCTCAACGTGCAGCGCGCGGTGTTCTATCGCAAAGAGATCGACCTGTTGATGAGCACTTCGTACGGTCCAGGCCGCTACGACCAGAAGTACGAGGCCGACGGCCAGGACTATCCGTACAGCTACGTCCGCTGGACGCTCAACCGCAACCTGCAGTCGTACCTCGAACTGATCGCCTCCGGCCGCGTCAACATGGACGCGCTGATCGATCGCGTCATCACGGTGGAAGAAGCCACCGCGGCGTACAAGGCGCTGGCCGGCGAGGCCGGGACGCCGCCGCTGGGCGTGCTGATTCGCTACCCCGATGACCAGCGGCCGCTGCCGGATGCGCCCGATGCCACGCGCATCACCATTCGCGGCCACAAGCCGCCGCGTCCCGAACTGATCAATACGGCGCTCGTCGGTGCCGGCGCGTTTGGTGTCGCGATGCTGGTGCCGCAGATGAAGAAGCGGAAAGATCGCTACTTCCTCCGCGGCGTGGTCAGCCGCAACAGCACGCAGGGCGGCAACTTCGCGCGCGAGAACGGCATCGAGGTCCTCGCGACCGAGTTGAAGACCGTGCTCGAGGATCCGTCGTTCCACTTGATGGTCATTGCCACCCGGCACCACGAGCACGTCGGACCCGTGATCGAAAGCCTCAGAGCCGGCAAGCACGTGTTCGTCGAGAAGCCGCTGGCCATCACGTGGCAGGGCCTGGATGAGGTCGTGAAGACCTACGAGTCGCTCGAGCACAAGCCGGTCTTGATGGTCGGGTTCAACCGCCGCTTCTCTCCGGCGCTGGCCGAGATCCGCAAGGCGATCGCCAACCGGCGCGCGCCGCTGATGATCGAGTACCGCTTGAACGGCGGATATATCCCGCTGGACCACTGGGTGCACAACGCGCAGGGTGGCGGCCGCAACATCGGCGAAGCCTGCCACATGTATGACGTGTTTCGGTCGTTGACCGGCGCGCCGGTGATGTCGATTACCGCGACGGCGATCGATCCCGGCACGATGCCGTATCTTCGCAACGACAATTTCTCGGCCACCATTAGCTACGCGGACGGCAGTGTCGCGACGCTGGTCTATACCGCGCTCGGCCCCAAGACCGGCATGAGCAAGGAGCGCATCGAGATCTTCTCGGACGGCGAAGCGTACGTGGTCGACAATTTCCAGAAGGCGACCCGCGCCAGCGACGGCCATGTGCTCTGGCAGAGCGCCGATCCCGATAAAGGCCACGCCGAGGAATTCAGCCTGATGGCTGACGCGATCGCCAACGGCACCGCCGCGCCGATCCCGTTCGACGAGATCGTCGAGACCACCGCGGTGTCGCTGCACGTCGAAGACCTGCTGCAGCGCCGTGACAGCGCAGACGCCTAACTGATGGCCACAGCCCTCTACGCCGGTCCCGATCTCAAAGAGTTCAGGATCGTTTCACACGCGTCGCTCGACGAGACGACGGAACGGCATCGCATCGAGATTGCGCCCGGGCCGATGGCGCGCTGCGATGATGCGCTGATCGAACTCGCAAAGCTCCCCGATCTTGCCGGTCTGATCGTCGAGATGGAGCGCGGCTGGCCGGGGCAATCGCAGCTGCGCGCCGCAAAGGCGGCGATTCGCTCGGGCCGGCGCGCGTGGCTCTACTGGCCGCACGAAAAGGCCATCGAGTGCATGGGTGCCGATCGTCTCCGCACCTATTGGCGCTTGTGGGCCTACATGACGGCGCTGCGGACGCGCCGCAAGCTGGGCGCCATCAAAGAGCGGGTGCTGCTGCCGTTCCGTGTTGTGAAAGGCATCCTCACGGGCCGCCCGTATGATCCGAATCCGGCGCCGCCGGTGGTCGAGGAGCATCCCGGCAAGGTTCACGCCGAGCGATCGCGTCGAGCGCTCGGTGTGCTGGAAGCCAACGCGCGCCCAGTCCCGTTTCGCGGAACCCCCGCGGTGCCACAGCGCGACCACCGGGTCGCCGGCATCGGGGCCTACCTGCGCACCGACTTCTGGGCCAACATCACGTCGGGCGGCAGCTACGGCCACACCTGTTACGTCGCCAAGGAACTGGCCGCTGTCACGGACCGCTTCATCTGCTTCATGGGTAGCCGCTTCGCGATGCTCGACGACATCGGGCTGCACCAGGTGGTCATGCCGCGCGCGTCGGAGACGAGCAGCGAGACGGATTTGCTCGCCGCGCACTGGTTTTACTACCCGCAGCTGAAAGTCGCGTTCCAGGCCATCAAGCCCGCTTACATCTATGAGCGGCTCTGCCAGGCGAACTTCTGCGGAGCGGCACTGAGCCAGGAGCTCGGCATCCCATACATCGTCGAATACAACGGGTCGGAAATTTCGATGACCAAGAGTTTCGGCGGCGTGGACCTGTTGTACGAAGACGTGTTCATCCGCGCCGAGGATGTGGCGTTCAAGCAGGCGACGCTCATCACGGTGGTGTCGCAGGTCGTCAAGCAGTCGCTGGTTGACCGCGGCGTCGATGCGGACAAGATCCTCGTCAACCCGAACGGCGCCGATCCCGAGGTATATGCGCCGATGGCACAGCCTCAGCGTGACGCGTTGCGCGCCGAACTGGGCTTCACTCCGCAGGATCGCGTAATCGGATTCACCGGCACGTTTGGCGGCTGGCACGGCATCGATGTCCTGGCCGATGCCATTCCGGCGATTTGCGAGCGCGCGCCATCCGCGCGGTTCCTGCTCGTTGGAGACGGCACGCACAAGCACCTGGTTGACGCCTCGGTGGCCAAGCACGGCTTGATCGCGCGCGTGAAGAGCATGGGACGCGTGCCGCAGGAAGAGGGCGCGCGGCTGCTCGCGGCCTGCGACGTGTTTGTCTCCCCGCACAACAGCCACATGGTCGACAGCAAGTTCTTCGGCTCGCCGACGAAGCTGTTCGAATACATGGCCGTGGGCGAAGGCATCGTTGGCAGCGACCTCGAGCAGCTCGGCGAAGTCTTGTCGCCGGCGCTGAGGCTGAAGGACTTCGCGGCCGGCGAACCAGCCGTGACCAACGAGCGCGCGATGCTGTGCACACCGGGCGATGTCGACGAGTTTGCGGGCGCGGTCGTGGCGCTCGTTCAACACCCGAAGGTCGCAACGGCGCTTGGCCGCAACGCCAGGCAGTCGGTCCTCGATTCGTTCTCCTGGCAGCGTCACGTGGAGAACGTGTGGCGCTTTGCATCAGGCGAGCGCGCGCCGGCGGCGATCCGCACCGAGGCCACCGTCGCGGTGACGCAGGTGGCGCAACCGCTGCCGGGCGATTTGCCCCAGGCCATGGCGGAGACCACGCCCACTGCGGCGTTCGATCTGAAGCGCGTGGCGACGGGTGATGCCTACAAGGAAGAAGTCCAGGATCAGTGGAACAACAATCCTGTCGGCAGCCACTATGCGAAGACCACGCGGGCGCACACGCTCGAGTGGTATCTCGAGGTCGAGGCGTACCGCTACGGCACCTATTCCCCGTGGGCATTCGAGCTGATGGAGTTCGGTCAGCATGCCGGGCACAAAGTTCTCGAGATCGGCGGCGGGCTTGGCACCGATCTGAGCATGTTCGCGCGCCATGGGGCGATCGTGACCGACGTGGACTTGTCCGCCGGGCATCTCGCGCACGCGCAGGAGAACTTTGCCTTGCGCGGCCTCAAGGGCGAATTCGTCCATCACGACGCCGAGGGCCTGCCGTTCCCGGACAACACCTTCGATGTGGTTTACAGCAACGGCGTCATTCACCACACGCCGAACACGCACCAGGTCGTGCGTGAAATCCGTCGCGTGCTGAAGCCTGGCGGCAAGGCCATCGTCATGGTCTACGCGGAGCACTCGCTGCATTACTGGTATCGCCTCGTGTGGGAGCAGGGCATCAAGCACGGCCTGCTGCACACCTATTCGATCGGCGAGATCATGTCGCGCAAGGTGGAGATCACCGAAAACGACGCGCGTCCGCTGGTGAAGGTCTATACCGCGCGCGCCCTGCGCGGCCTGTTTGAGGGTTTCGAGAACAAGCAGGTGTTCAAGCGTCAGATGGTGAAAGAGGAACTGCCCGAAGGCTTCGAGAAGTGGATTTCGCTCGAACGGGCGGGGCGCTGGTTCGGCTGGAACGTGATCATCAAGGCGAACAAGCCGCGCGGATGACCGATCGTCTGGATTCGTGCCTGTACGTCGCGTCCAACCTGGGCGCGGCGACCCCCATTACGGAACCCGGCCTCGCGGCGACGACCGAGCGGCACCACATGTCGATCAGGCTCGGCCCGATGGCGACGTGTCTCGACCCGCTTGACGAGTTGAACAAGCGATCGGATCTGCTTGGCGCGGTGATTGCGATGGAGCGCGGCTGGCCGGGTTCGTCGCACATCCGGTTTGCCGAATCGGTGCTGAAGGCGGGCAAGCGCGCGTGGTTCTATTGGCCGGCAGAGCAGGCGATCGAGTGTATCGATCGTGAGGCACTCGGGACGTATTGGCGGCTGTGGGCGTATTGCACCGCCGACCTGGTCAAGCGGCGCCTCAAGGGTCTCGTCCGGCCGCAACTGCATGACCCTGGCGCCGAGGTCGTTGAGCGCTGCTCGATGGCGCTGCGCGAACTGTATTCGACCGCCGCACCCGTGCCGATGCCGGTGCCGCAGGTGCCGTCCGCTTCGACGCGCATTCCGGGAAACGGTGTCTACCTCCGGACTGATTACTGGGTGCAATTGACGTCGGGCGGCAGCTACGGCCACACCTCTTACGTCGCCCGGGAGCTTGCGGCCGTTACCGAAAGTTTTTCGTGCCTGATGGCCAACCGCTTCGAGCTGCTGGATGCGTTTGGCCTTCAGCAGGTCGTGATGCCGGCACCGTCGGATTCCGCGGCGGAGATCCCGCTGCTCAACGCCACGTGGCACTACTATCCGATCCTGAAGGTGGCGTTCGGCTTGCGAAAGCCGGCCTACATCTACGAGCGGCTCTGCCTCGGTAACTTCGCGGCGGCTCTGGTGAGCCGTGACCTCGGCATCCCTTACATCCTCGAATACAACGGCTCCGAGATTTCGATGAGCCGGTCGTTCAACGGCACGAGCCTCGAACACGAACAGCTGTTCGTGCGCGCGGAAGAAGCGGCGTTCAAGCAGGCGACCGTGATCAGCGTCGTGTCGGAGGCGTTGAAAGAGTCGTTAATCGCCCGCAAGATCGATCCCGCCAAGATCGTCGTCAATCCCAATGGCGCCGACACTGCTGCCTACGCCCCGCCCTTGCCCGAAGAGAGACAGCGCGTCCGCGCGTCGGTTGGGTTTGGTCCGGAGGACCGCGTGATCGGATTCTCGGGAACGTTCGGCGGCTGGCATGGGATCGATGTGCTGGCGTCGGCGATCCCGCAGATCTGCGCGAGGACACCGAATGCGAAGTTCCTGCTGATCGGCGATGGCTCGCACAAACCCATGCTCGATGAGGCTGTGGCCAAGAACGGGCTGGCAGCACGAGTGCACAGCGCCGGCCGCGTCCCGCAGGCCGAAGGGGCCCGGTTACTCGGCGCCTGCGACATCTTTGTCTCGCCGCACAACGCGCACATGGTCGACAGCAAGTTCTTTGGGTCGCCGACGAAGCTGTTCGAGTACATGTCGATGCGGGGCGGCATTGTGGCCAGCGACCTCGAACAAATCGGCGTCGTGCTCTCTCCTGCGCTGCGAGCAGCAGAGGTGAAGGCGGGCCGGGCCGTTCGCAACGAGCGGGCAGTGTTGTGTACGCCAGGAGACGTGCCTGAGTTCGTCGAGGCCGTCACCACGTTGGCCGAGCAGCCGGCGGTTGCGGAGGCGCTTGGCCGCAACGCGCGCCAGGCAGTGATCGACCATTTCTCCTGGACGCGTCATGTCGAGCACCTGTGGAAGTTCGTGCGCGAGCAGCACGCGTCAACGTCGACAGCGTCGTCGCCCGACCGCGTCAGCACCGCGGATGCCTACAAGGAGCAAGTGCAGGACCAGTGGAACTACAACCCGGTCGGCACCCAGTACGCGACGAAGACGGAGCCGCACACCCTGCAGTGGTTCAAGGAGATCGAGGAATACCGTTACGGCACCTATGCGCCGTGGATGCGCTCGGTCATGGAGTTCGACCGGCATTCCGGTCACGACGTGCTCGAGATCGGCGGCGGTGTGGGCACAGATCTCAGCCAGTTCGCCAGCCACGGTGCCCGCGTGACGGACGTTGACCTCTCGGCCGGGCATCTTGCGCTCGCGAAGGAAAACTTCGAGCGCCGGGGGCTGACCGGCCGCTTTGTGCATCACGATGCCGAGACGCTGCCGTTTCCCGATCAGTCGTTTGATCTCGTGTACTCGAACGGCGTGCTGCACCACACCCCGAACACCACGGCCGTCGTCGGGGAGATTCGCCGCGTGCTTCGCCCTGGCGGCTCCGCGATCATCATGATGTACGCCGAGCACTCGATTCACTACTGGCGCGAGCTGGTTGGCAGGCTTGGGTTGGAACGAGATCTGCTCAAGAACAACTCGATCGGCGAGATCATGTCGCGCTATGTCGAGCTGTCGCAGAATGATGCGCGTCCGCTCGTCAAGGTCTACAGCGCTCGCCGGCTGAGGAGAATGTTCAAAGGCTTCACCGATATCAGCGTCCACAAGCGGCAACTGCTGAGGAGCGAGGTGCCCGGCTGGGTGTCTTGGATTCCGCACGGCACGGCCGAACGCCTGATGGGCTGGAACGTGATTATCAAGGCAAGGAAGCCCGTATCGTGAGCGTGGTCTCGAAGATTCGCCAGTTGTTACGCCGCGTCGTGCCGGCACCGGCACCTGCAGCAGCAGTTCAGCCCCCGCCGTCCGAGTTCTGGACGCCAGGCTTACGGCTCGACGACCACATTGCTGCACAGGGATCGACGATCGCTGCGTGGCTTCAGCAGCGGCGTGCTGCGCCGGCGCTGTACGCGGACCTGCCTGCATCGGCGCTCGACCAACTTCGCAGCCGCTGGCCGGATCGCGTGAGCCAGACGATCGCCGCGGCCGATCGCGTGTGCGCGCACGAGTTCGATCTGCTTGGTAGCGGCCCGATGATCATCATGGATCGGGCCAGGCCACGCACCGCGGACGGATACGAGCCGATCGACTGGAACGTCGATCCGATTCTCAAGCAACAGTTTCCGCTGGGCTTTCCCCACAAGGCCTGGAACCCGTCGATGCGCCCGGGGCTGGCCGACATCAAGTGGCCCTGGGAGATTGGCCGCTGCCAGCACTGGGTGACGCTGGGCCAGGCCTATCGATTTGCCGGTGATGAACGCTACGTCCGGGAGATCATCCGGCAGCACGCTGACTTTGTTGAGCAGAACCCGACCGGCGTGGGCGTGCAGTTCGTGTGCACGATGGACGTCGCGATTCGCGCCTGCAACTGGGTGATCGCGTTCGACCTGATCCGGACTTCACCGGAGTTCACAGACGAAGTGATGGCCCGGGTGTACCGGTCCTTGTTCGAGGTCGGCCAGTTCATCATCGGCAACCTCGAGAACAAGTACGAGGTCACCAGCAATCATTTCCTGAGCAACATCGTCGGTCTCTATGCGGTCGGCGCGTCATTCGCATCATTGCCGGCTGGGCAAGAGTGGGTTGCCCAGTGCCGCGAGTGGATCGAGCAGGAGATGCGCGTGCAGGTGCTGGAAGACGGCATGGACTACGAGTCTTCCGTGCCGTATCACCGCCTGGTGGCGGAGCTCTTTCTCGGTGCCGCGCGCCTTGGCGCCATCATGAACGCGCCGTTCACGGCGCCGTATCTGGACCGGCTCCAACAGATGATCGAGTTTCACGAAGCCGTGTTACGGCCCGACGGCATGATGCCGCAGGTGGGTGACGCGGACGACGGGCGATTGCATATCTTCAGCGAATACGGCTCGTGGCGGCCGCAGGACGGCCGGCATCTGCTCGGCCCTGCAGGCGCGATGTTCGGCAAGCCGGGATGGACTGCGGCAGGCGGTGACGTCGCCGCATGGGAGGCTGCGTGGTGGGGCTTCGATCCGCTGAGCCTTCCGGCTCCCGGCCCGCTCGCCGATCGCACCCAGCTGTTTCCGCACGCTGGTCTTGCCGTCACGCGGCGGTCGGGTCACTACCTGCTGGTGACCAATGCGCGCGTCGGCACGAATGGCTTCGGCAACCACAAACACAACGACCTGCTGGGGTTCGAATACCACTCGCACGGCGTGCCGTTGATGGTCGATCCGGGCAGTTACCTGTACACCTCGGACCCCGACGCGCGAAACCTGTTTCGCAGCACCCGGTCGCACAACACGCTGTCCATTGACGACACCGAGCAGAATGACATTCGGCTCGACTATCTCTTCCGCATGTTCGAGACGTCAACCGTCGAGCATCGGCGTTTTGATGCTTCAGGGCCGCGTGTCACCTACGAGGGCCGTCACACCGGCTACGAGCGCCTCGCTACCCCGGTCACCCACGAGCGTGTGTTCGAGTTCGACTCGATCACCAGCGCGCTCACCATCACCGACCGGCTGACCGGGTCGGGTGGCCACCGACTGGCGTGGCACTTCCATCTCGCCCCCGGCGTCGCGATTCGAAGCGTGGGCAAGGGGCGGTACCGGTTGGAGGCCGCGGGCCGTCAGTGGGAGTTCGTCGCGCCGGAGACGCTCACCGGAACAATAGCCACCGCTGATTATTCGCCGTCTTTCGGCGTGAAAGTGCCCTGCCAGGCCATTGATTTCGCGATTGAAGCGGATCTCAGCGCTGTTTCGGAGATGATCTTCAGCATCAACCCAGTGGCGCAGGCATGAACAACCCGGTGACGGCCATCGGACGAGGCACGACCGCGATGGCGCGGACGCTCGCGACGCACGCGCGCTTGCTGGTCGCGATCACCCGAGTCGAGCTGTCGAAAAAGTACGCCGGTTCGGTACTAGGGCCGCTGTGGTTGGTCTTGCAGCCGGCGTTGCTGCTCTCTGTTTACATTTTCGTCTACCAGTTCGTGTTCCAAGTACGGTTCCCGGGTTTCACGGGATTCGACTACCTGCTCTACGTGCTGACCGGGCTCATCCCCTACATGGCGACGATCGAGGCGATCTCTGCGGGTGCCGTATCCATCAAGCAGAACATTCATCTCGTCAAGAACGTGATGCTGCCGATCGAGCTGGTGCCCGTGCGCGCCGTGCTTGTCGCTGCTGTGTCTCAGGCAGTGGGCCTCGCCATCGTGCTCGTGCTCGCCGCCATCAACGGCAATCTCAGCGTGCACCTGCTGTGGTTGCCGCTGGTGTGGGCGCTGCACTTGATCACGCTGTTCGGCATTGTGTGGTTGCTCGCTGGCATCGCCGTCGCGCTGCCGGATATCAGCTACTTCATCAGCCTGTTCCTGTTTCTGTTGATGTG
>DATMJU010000630.1:0-2189 GCA_035553795.1 Vicinamibacterales bacterium | reverse complement strand
ATCGTGGTCGCCGCAGCGTTTGGCGTGGCCGCCCTCGCCTATTCGGCGCCAAAGCTGCTGCCCGTTGTGCAGTTCGTCAGCAGCCCGTTCTTCTTCGACACGCGTAACCCGACCGAGAAGCCGGACCTCGTAACGATGGAGATCCTGGAGCAGACCTACCTGACGCCGACGCAGAAGGTCGGCTCGCGGCTGCCGATGCAGCGGCATGGCTGGCACGAGTACGGCAACTACATCGGGATTGGATCTGCGGTCGCGCTTGCGCTCGGCTTGATCTGGGCGCTGTTCGCCGCGCTGCCACGGCTTCGCACGCCTGAAGGCGGTTTCGGCCTGGGGCTGGCCGTCACGACGATCTTCCTGTTCATGCTGTCGCTCGGAGAATTCAGCAGCGTGGCGCCGGCGGTGTTGATCCAGAAGCTGCCGCTGTTCTCGAGTTTCCGCATTCCGAGCCGCTACTCGATTCCGTTCCTGCAGTTCGCCGTGCTCACGCTCGGCTGGGCGTTTCACGGGGTCGTGACGCGCTACGGATTGCCCAAGCCGGCCCGAATAGCGATAACGATCGTGGCGCTGGCCGCATCTGCGCACCTGATCGCGGTGAATCGCTGGAACCTGCAGAACGTATTCACGATGGCGCCGTTCGAGACGCGCTTCGCATGGAATAGCGGCCCGCGACAGATCACCACCGATACCGAGAGCAGCGCCTACACTCCTGACTCGCCGATGCTGCGGGCCTTGATGCAGGATCGCTCGTTCCTGAACTGTTACGAATCACTCCAACTCGCCCGCGGCGCTTCCAGTGGGCCGCCCGTCGCGGATCGGGGTGCCGCCGATCGCGTTCGTGACGTGGAGTTCACACCGAATCGCATCACCTTCACCGTCGTGGATGGCGCGGAGCCGGCGCGCGTCGTGCTCAACCAGAATTGGACCGATGGCTGGACCACGGATGCCGGCACCATCGTCGTCCGCGAGCCCACGGAGCTGTCGTATGTGATGGTGCCGCCAGGCACCACAGGGCGTTACTCGTTCAGCTTTGTGCCGCCGGGGTTTTACCTGGGGTTGGCGACAAGTGCGATCGCGCTGATCGCGACCGCACTCGTCTGGCGGCGAAAGCTGAAGGCTATTTTCTAGCGGGTTCCGCGACGACGATCGCCAGCGCGTCGCCCTTCGGTGAGACCGCAAGGCGGCTGACGGTTCCGAGCTGATGCGCGGCGGCGTCAAACACTTCCGTCCATCCTGCCGCCCCTCCCTCCTTCGCCAAGGCTACGGAGGGCAAGCTCGTCCACGAAAAGATCTTCGTGCCGGCGGACATCAACATCGTCTTGCCATCCGGCATCCACGCCATGTCGCGATCGGCGCTGCCGGCCACCGCTTTCACGATGGGATCGATCTTCTTTGACGTGATGTCGATCTGCTTGACCCAGTAGTCTTCACCATCGCGCTGGACGAAGCTGGCGAGTCCGGTGGTTCCCGGAATCTTGTGCAGGGACCGTCCCGGTCCGTCGGCAACCACTTCGCCCTTGCCGGTCTTGACGCTGGCGATCTGCAAAGTGGCCGGCTTGCCCTGGGCTCCGAGCACGAACAGCACGAGCCGATCGTTGTCGATCCACGCGTGGTATCCGACCGGATCGATGTTGGCGAGGATCAACGACGGCTTCTTCATGTCACCGCTGAACCGCCACAAACGCTGAATCGCCGGCGTCGGCCGCTTGCCGTCCTTGTCGAACTCGGACTGGACGACGCCAAAGCTGCCTGCAGGACCCGCACCCGGGGGCACAAACGTCGGCGAGTTCTCGTTCTCGGGCGTCTGCGTCATCTGCGTGACAGTGCCGCTGGTGCGGTCGAACGCAAACACGTCAGTCTGCTTGCCGTCTCTGTTGGCCGCGAACAGGATGCGGTTGCCATCCGCGCTGAAGTTCGGCTGGTTCTCGTAGCCGCTCTGCTTCGCCACCGGTGCCGGCTTGGCGTTCTTCAGCGACGCCGGTCCCTCACTCATCGGCACGAGATAAATATCGGTGCCGGGAGGCGGCGCAGGCGCAGCAGGTGCCTGGGGTGCTTGTGGTGCCTGATGTGCCTGTGGTGCAACAACCGTCAACAGGCCGAGTGCGACGACAGCTATTGGGAGCCGCATCACATCTTCGGCTTGTCGTTCTTCAACTGAACGACGATGACTTCGACCGGCGTTGTACCCGGGT
>DATMJU010000629.1:0-10545 GCA_035553795.1 Vicinamibacterales bacterium | reverse complement strand
TCGTCGGTATCGTCAAGGACATCCGCACGCGCGGTCCCGCCCGGCCGGTGATGGCCGAGGTCTTCATGCCGTACGAGCAGCATCAGGGCCCTGCAACATCGCTGAATCTGGTGATCCGCACCGATGCCGCCGATCCGGTGTCGATTGGCGCGACCGCAGCCAGGCAGATCCGCAGCCGCAATCCGGAAGTGCCGGTGAAGGTTGAAACGATGGAGATGGCGATGGCCGTGCCACCGCCACGCCGCGGTTCAGGACCGTGTTGCTGGTGGTGTTCGCCGTTGTGGCGCTCGTGCTCGCGATCGCCGGCGTCTATGGCGTGATGGCGTACACGGTTAACCAGCGCGTGCCCGAGATCGGATTGCGAGTCGCGCTCGGCGCCTCGCCGTCGGATGTGATGCGGCTGGTTCTCCGGGAAGGCGCTTTGCTGGTCGTGATCGGCCTGGCCGTCGGCGCCGCGCTCTCCATGGCGGGAGCGCAGTTCATCAGCGGCTTACTGTTCGGTGTGTCGGCGAGAGACCCGATCGTGTTCGCTGCGGTGTCGATCCTGGTGACGTTCGCCGCGCTCGTCGCCTGTCTCGTGCCGGGCCGCCGCGCGCTCGGAGTGGATCCACTAATCGCGCTGCGAGGTGACTAGCAGGCCGTCTGCGTCTTCTCGACGCTGAGATCGAAGAGCGGCCGCAACCACGTTCCGGCGATGTTGCCGGCGAACGCGGCGACCAGCCACAGCCAGCCGTGCAGGCTGCCCGATGCAATGCCGCTGAAGTACGCGCCGATGTTGCAGCCGTAGGCGATGCGCGCGCCGTAGCCGAGCAGCAGGCCGCCGATCACGGCCGCCGCCAGTGACGGACCAGAGATCTTCCAGACCGGCGCAAACTTGCCGGCAAGCACGGCCGCCAACAGCGCGCCGAGGATGATGCCGAAGTCCATTACCGACGTCACGTCCATCAGCACGCTCGACTGCAACGCGGCGGCCTGAGCGGGCGCGGTCCAGTAAGGCCACGACGCGACATCGATACCCAGCGCCTGGAACCACTTCGCGCCCCACAGCGCGAACGCAGACGTCACACCCCACGGCCTTCCACCGATCGTCAGCGTCGCGATGTTGACGATCGCGAGACCGATGGCGCCGGCGACCAGCGGCCACGGGCCTGTCAGCCACCGCGGTCCCCGCGCCGGCCTGGTCTCGTCAACCAGCCTGCCGTGCCGCTTCTTCTCGAACACCGTGGTGATCCACGCGATGGCGCCGAACAGCGCGAGGCTTGCGGCCATTCCCGCCCAGGGCCCCATCGTGCTGACGAGCGACGTCGGTGCCAGCGCGGGCTGCGCCGTCCACCATCCCATGTGCGCGGTGCCGATTACCGAGCCGATGATGAAGAAGAACAGCGTGATCAGCATGCGCGTGCTGCCGCCGCCGACGCTGAACAGCGTGCCCGACGCGCAACCGCCGCCCAACTGCATGCCGATGCCGAAGATGAAAGCGCCGGCCGCAACGCCAACGCCGATCGGAGAAATCGATCCACGCACCGACTGCCCGAACAGCGTGCCGTCGGCAAGGACCGGGAAGAAGACGGCGCACGTGATCGCCAGCATCAGCATCTGCGCGCGCAGCCCCGCGCCGCGGCGATCAGAGATGAAGACGCGCCACGACGAGGTGAAGCCGAAGGCGGCGTGATAGAGCACGACACCGGCCCCGGCGCCGATCACGAACAACGCTGCCTGTCGCCAGCTGATTGCCGCGTTGAGATACAGCGCGGACAGGACGATGGCGAAGGCAGCGCTGGTAGCCATGACTAGAAGCTGGTGCCGAGGCTGACGCCGAACGTGCGCGGACGGCCGTTCTCGCCGATGAAGCCGGACGGCGCGAAGCCCGGATACGGAATCGCGATCGGCACGTAGCGCGTATCGAACGCGTTACGCAGCCACAGCTCGCCGAACAGGCGCTTGTGACGGGCGCCGGCGCGGAGGTTGACCAGCGAATAAGCGTCCTGCGACTGCGTGTTGCTCTCGTCGTAGTTGAACGCGCCGGTCATGGCCAGCTCCGCGCGGACGAAGCCGCTGATCGCCGACGTCACCGCGCGCGTCCACTGTCCGCCGATCGTCGCGGTGTAGTCGGGCGTGTAGGGCACTTCGTTGTCGCTGACATCGAGGCCGCTCGACATGGTGCCGTCGGAGAAGCGCGCGCTCGTGACGCCAAGCGACGCAAACAGGTCGAGATCCGAGTGCGGGCGCCCCGTCAGGTCCACCTCGAAGCCGCGGCTGCGCGCGCGTCCCACGTTCGAGATGTAGAACTGGCCGGGCACGAACGGGTTCGGCACGTTCAACTGCAGGTCATCCCAGTTGATGTAGAAGACCGATGCGCTGGCCGCGAGCTTGCCGCCGGCCGTCGTGGCCTTCACGCCCGCCTCCGTGTGCCATGCGTGCTCTTCCTCATACGCTTCGCTGCCGGGCAGCGCCGCGGGATTGAAGCCGCCGGCCTTGAAGCCGCGGGCGGCCGAAACGTAGCCCATCACCTCGGGCTGGAACCGGTAGGCCAGCGCGAACTGCGGCGACACGTCGCTGAAGTTCGACTCGGCGCTGACGACATTGGCGGGCGCAATTGCCGGCACCATGAAGGTGTTGAGCGTGGCGTCGCTCGATTCGCGATCGAAACGCAGGCCCGCGGTCACGTCCATCTTCTCGTTGAAGGTGACCGTGCCGCGCGCGAACAGGCCAATCCTCGTCGTCGTGATCTCGGCTTCCGGCGAGTGCATCGCCACCGGGAAGTTGACCTGCGGCGACAGCACGAATGCGCTCAGCGTGTTGACCGCGTCCTGGTTGTAATCCTGGTTGAAGTACTCGACGCCGGCCTGCCATTTGAGCATCGCGGAGCCGAGCGCCATCGGCGCGTTGTCTGGTGACGAGACGCGCACTTCCTGCGTGAACTGCGTGGATTCCTCGACGTTGTTGCGGACCGCGAGCGGCAGCGGCGAGTAATCAAGGTCGGTTTGGTCCTGCGTGTTCCACTTGATGAAACCGCTGGTGCCCTCGACCTGGAAGTTCTGGCCGATGCCGCGCACGTTGAGCGTGGTGTTCTTGATGTCGCGGTTGGTGAAGCCTTCGAAGTCGCGGCTGACGCGGAAGGGCGCGATGCGAATCGCGTCGAGGTCGCCCAGCGCGTAGTCGCCATCGCGGTCGCGCTCCTGCGCGTAAATCAATCGCGCTTCCCAATTCGCGTTCGGCACCACCATCAACTGCGCCTTGCCGAAAGTGCCGTCGCGGAAGTCGACGTCGTTGCCGGTGACCGAGTTCTCCGTGAAGCCGTCGCGCGCCTGCTTGCCGGCGGCGAGGCTGATGGCCGCCTTGGTGCCGATCGGGCCTGACACATTGCCGCGGACGTCATACAAGCCGGCGTTGCCGACCGGCCCCATGATCGCGCCGGTCCACTTCGACAGCGACGGGCGGGCCGAGGTGACGTTCACCACGCCGCCAAGCGTGTTGCGGCCGAACAACGGGCTCTGCGGGCCGCGCACGAACTCGATCTGGTTGACATCGATCAGTTCGATGTTCGACGAGATGCTGTTCAACTGCGGCACGCCGTCGATGTAGGTGGTCACCGCCGGATTGGCGGGGCTCGAGCCAATGCCGCGGAACCGCGCGTTGCTGACTTTGCGTGCCGTGAACTCCGTGAACACGGTGTTCGGCGCAAAGATCGCCGCGTCGGTGATCGACTGCAGGCCGGCGTTGGTAATGGTGGTTGAGGTCACGGCGGTGACGCTGGCCGGGACCTCCTTGATGTCGTCCGGCCCCTTCTGCGCCGTTACGATGACGGTGGGGAGGACGACGGCGGGCGACTGGTTCTGGGCGAGCGCTGTCGTGGGGGCCAGGGCCAGGAGCGCAAATACAAAACGGTTCAGGTGCATCCAGACATTATAGGGGTGCCAATGTGCGTCACGTGCCGGCGGGCCTGGGGCTGATGCTAGGCTCTTGGGGTTGAAACTGCTCGCACTCGCCGCCGCTGCATGGCTATCTGTCGTCGCGGTTGTGACCACGCAGCCGCGGACGCCTTTCGCGGGCCTGCTCGATCAGCATCCGGCCATCGCATATCGAGATGGTCCGCTGACGGATGCAGTATCGGTGTTGCAGGCAGACATTAAAGCCGGCGCCAAGACGATCGCGTTCGAGGGGCCGCAAGGGTACTTGCGCTCGGTGCTGGCAGCATTGAATGTACCGGTTGAATCGCAGATCCTGTTGTTCTCCAAGACCGGCCTTCAACATCCGTTCACGGGTCCCGAAACCCCGCGCGCGTTGTACTTCAACGATCGCGTCGTGGTCGGCTACATTCCCGGAGCGCCAGTGCTCGAGATCGCCTCGCACGATCCGCGGCAGGGCGTGATCTTCCAGAGCTTGAAGCAGGATGCGGCGTCCGCGCAGTTCGCGCGGCCCGACCGTTGTCTTGGCTGTCATCTCTCCTCGAACAGCATGAGCGTGCCCGGCATCCTGGTGCGCAGCATGTCGACGGCGCCAGACGGACGGCCGATGCCGCAGGACGGCAGCTTCGTGATCGATCACCGCTCGCGTCTCGAACAGCGATGGGCGGGTTGGTTCGTGACCGGTGTGGCTCCATCCGTGACGCACCTCGGAAAGCCGATCGATCCCAGGGTGGATCTGTCGGCGTATCCGCAGCCGACGAGCGATGTGGCCGCGCTGATGACATTCGATCACCAGGGCCACGCCATCAACCTGCTGACACGGCTTGGGTGGGAGACACGTTTCGCGGAGTCAGAGGGCCGCGTCGACTTCGCGACGGGCGATCTCGGCGACATCCTGAAGGAAGCGGTCGACTACTTTCTGTTCATCGATGAAGCGCCGATCGCGTCGCCCGCGCAGGGCACCTCCGCGTTTGCGAAGACCTTCAGTAGCTCAGGGCCCCGCGATCGCAAAGGCCGCTCGCTTCGCGAGCTGGATATGCAGTCGCGGCTGTTGAAGTACCGCTGCAGCTACATGATCTATTCGCCCGCGTTCGATGCGCTTCCCGCGGCTACGCGCGCGGCGTTCTTCGCGCGCGCCAGGACCGTGCTGGAAGCGCGCGGCGACGCCGCGGTCATGGAAATCCTCGACGAGACCAAGCCCGGCTGGCGGTAGCTCCGGCCCCGGTCTTTTGTGAGATAGTTCGCGCCATGAGAATCCTCGTGGCGATTCTGGCGGCCGGGGCGTTCCTCTCGGGGCCGCACCTCAGCGCTCGCACGGAGCAGGCTCCCGCGGCCAATGATTCCTGGCGCCAGTGGGGCGGACCCAACCGCAACTTCATGGTCAACAGCACCGGGCTGGCCGAGAAGTGGCCCGAGACCGGACCGCCGGTCATCTGGACGCGGCCGCTCGGCACCGGGCACTCCGCGATCCTCGTGGACGAAGGCCGCCTCTACACGATGTATCGCGCCGGCAACGGCCGTGCAAAGCAAGGTCGTGGGACGCGGAAGAAGCGGTGATCGCGATGGACGCCGCCACGGGCAAGACGCTGTGGGAACACAAATATCCGTCGCGCCGCGAAGACTTCAGCTTCGGCGCCGGACCGCACTCCACCCCCATCATCGTCGGCGATCGCCTCTTCACCATCGGCACCAACAAGCAGATGTTCGCGTTCGACAAGAAGAGCGGCAAGGTGCTGTGGGCTCGTGACTTCGTCAAGGACTTCAATTCGCACGAGCTGTTGATTCGCCCCGTCGTGAAGACCGGGTACGGCTGCAGCCCGATCGCGTATCGCGACCTGATCATCTGCAGCGTCGGCGGTCCCGGACAGTCGGTGATGGCGTTCCGCCAGCACGATGGATCCGTCGCGTGGAAGAGCGGCGACTTTCTCACGTCGGATGCGCCGCCGATCATGATCACGCTGGCGGGCCGAGAGCAGTTGGTGGTGTTCGGCGGCGGCACGGTCAACGGCATGGATCCGAACAACGGCAGCATCCTCTGGTCGCACGTGCATGATCCGGGCAACGACCTGAACTGCTCGACACCGCTGTTTGGTCCCGACAACATCCTGTTCGTGTCGTCGGCATACCGCGCCGGCAGCCGCGCGATTCAACTCAAGCCGGACAAGAACGTCACGTTTGCCGAGGAGTTGTGGTTCAGCAACCGCGTCCGTTTCATGTTCCTCAACGCGATCCGCGTCGGCGATTTCATCTACGGCACGACCGGCGATTTTGGTCCGGCATTCCTGACGGCGCTCAACATCAAGACGGGGCAGGCGGCATGGCAGCACCGCGGCTTTGGCCGCGCGAGCATGGTGTACGCCGACAGCCCTTCGGCAGGCTCAGGGCAGGGCAAGGCCATCATCATGGATGAGGATGGCGACCTCGCGCTCGCAAAGCTTGCGCCCGAGGGCGTGACGATTCTTTCGGAAGCGAAGAAAGTGTTCGACACCGTGTCGTGGACCGTGCCGACGCTCGTTGGCAAAACCTTGTACGCGCGCGATCGCGAAAAGATTGTGGCGCTCAACCTGGGAGCCCAGTGATGCGCCGCGTTGTTGCTGCCTTCGTCATCGCGCTTGGGACGACGCTGTCCGCGCAGGCGCCAAACCTGTCCGGCACGTGGCAACTCGATGAGGCGAAGAGCCACGTCGTCGCTACTGCCGGCATCATCGGTCTCATCTCCGCCGGCGCGCCGAAGATGCTGCACATCACGCAGCCGGCCAACGGCACCGTGGTGATCGAGAGCCAGATCAACGAACAGCACGTCCGCATCTACAAACCCGGCCGCGAGACCACGACCCCGGCGGGGCAGGGCGGAGCCGTCACGATGAACACGAAGTGGGAAGGCCGATCGCTGGTCAGCGAAGGTGCGATGAAGGCGCCGAACGGCGACACGACCACGATCCGCGAAGCGATCGCGATGTCGGCAGACGGCAAGTCATTGACGATGGATGTGACGACGCTGCCAGTTGGGCAGACGGAGAAGGTGTCGAGCCGATTGGTCTATACGAAGATTACGGACGTCGGCCCCTGTGAGAAGTGGCCGACGCCCTGTAAACGCTTTCCCTGACGCAGTGAGCCCGGGTTACCGGTTACCCGTTACCGGTTACGGCTAATCGTGAGGTTTCTCGACCGCGACGAGTTCAGGCTCGCGGACCGGCGGATGATCCTGCCCCTGGCTCTTCATCGGCGGATCTTCGGGTCCGAAGTGCTGCAGCTTCACCGGCTGGCCGGTTTCCGCTGACTGATAGAGCGCGCTCACGACGCGCACGTCCCAGCAACCTTCTTCGGCGCTCGGTTCGGGGTCCTTGCCGTTCATGATGCAGTCGGAGAAGTAGGCGATCTCCGCGGCGAACTGGTCGCGGCGGCGGCCCTTCTTCTTGCGCTCGTTCTCGCCCACCGTCAGCGTGTAGCCAAGCGCCTCGGCATATTCGTAGGCCGGTTCCGCGTGCACGTTGCCCTCGGTGCCGGTGACGCGGAAGTCGGAGACGCCATTGGCGCTGAAACTGGTGGTGAAGGTCGCGAGACGATCACCGTCGAACTTCATGATCGCCGACGTCATCTCGTCGATCTCCGGCATATTCGAACGGGCGCCGTCGATCGAGACCGCCTGCACTTCGGTCGGCTCCGCGCCAAACATCAGACGGGCGGTGTTGATGCAGTAGATGCCGAGATCGTAAAGCGTGCCGCCGCCGAGTTCGCGCTGGGTGCGGATGCCGCCAGGCTTGGCATGCATCGAGAAGTTCGATGAAAAGTATCGCGGCTCGCCGATCTTTCCCGAGCGCACGATGTCAAGCACCTCGAGGAACAGCGGCTCGAAGTGCAGGCGATACGCGGTCATGATCTTGACGTTGTTCTGCTTGGCCGCCTTGATCATGCGGTGGCACTCTTCCTGGGTCACCGCCAGCGGCTTCTCGCAGAGCACGTGCTTGCCGGCCTTGGCCGCGCGCACCGCGTAGTCGGCGTGCTCGGAGTTTGGCGTCGCGATGTACACCGCGTCGACCTCCTGCAGGCACCGCTCGTACTCATCGTAACTGGCGCGCACCGGCACGCGGTACTTGTCGCCAAGCTCATTGAGCTTCTCGACGCTGCCGCTGACCAGCGCATGAAGTGAGGAGTTTCGCCTCGCATGTGTGAACGACGGCAGCACCGCAGCCTGCGCGATGTAACCAAGTCCCACGACTGCGTATCGAATTTTCGACTGAGCCATTCCAAACCCCCGACATCGTCTGGTGCAAGCGACGTACCAGAGGTAAACGGAAGAGGTTCTTCCGGAGCGGGCCCGATCTTTCCTACCAATGCCCGCCACATGTAGGTGTCTCGCTGCCGAAACTTCACCCGGTGGTGGGAAATGCACAGCTCACCAAAGTCGGCGGCTCAGCAGACTACAATCGCCCTCGTGTACTCCCGCTCCGAGATTGCAGATGACTTCCGCACGCTCGGCCTTGCGGCCGGCGACGTAGTCATGGTGCATGCCTCGGTTCGTTCCGTGGGCGAAATTGCCGGCGGTCCCGACCAGATACATCTCGCGATCAAGGACGCCGTCACCGACGCGGGGACGATGATGATGTACGCGAGTTGTCCTGACTACGTGGATGACGTGGGGCGAGGCGTGCACCCTGGATCGACGGAGCGTGAGATCCTCGAGAAGCTGCCTGCGTTCGACGCGCTCACCGCGCGCTCGGCACGAGACAACGGTACGCTGGTCGAGTTCTTCCGGACCTACCCGGGCTCGATGGTGAATCACCATCCCGCTCGATTCGTGGTGTGGGGCGCGCAGGCGGCGCACCTGATCTCCGAACAGCCGTGGGATTTTGCGTTCGGCCGCGGCTCCGCGCTCGAACGCTTCGCTCAGCTCAACGGCAAGATCCTGCTGATCGGCTGCGATCACGACACCGTCACCTTCCTGCACTACGCCGAACACATCCTCGATGCGCCAGGCATGCGCATCGCGTGTTTCGAGGTGCCATGGCTCGAGAACGGCGAGCGGGTGTGGAAGGAAATGAAGGAGGTCGATACCAGCGGCGAAGGGGCTCACCCCAACTGGCCGGAACGTTTCTTCGCCCAGATCGTCAACAAGCACCTATCGGCCACGAACAATCGCGGCGGCCGGGTGGGCAATGCCCATTGTTTCCTCCTCGATGCTCGCGGACTGCTTGAGTTGGCGCTCGAAGAGATGCGGAGGGTGGCGACCCCGTAGCAAACCTTTCAGTCCCACTTTCCGTCAAAGGCTATTACCAAGATTGTCTAGGTATCACTAGCCATGTCGCCGAATCCCACCAAGACGCCGAACGCCCTGCTTCACGGGGCGCTAGATGCCTTAATCCTCAAGACTTTAACCCGTGGCCCCAATCACGGTTACGCGGTGGCGCGCTCGATCGAGGAGACCACTGGCGACGCCTTCCTGATTGAGGACGGGTCGCTTTATCCGGCGCTTTACCGGCTCGAGCGGAAGGGTTGGGTCGAGGCCGAGTGGGGGACGTCCGAGCTGGGCAGGCGCGCGAAGTTGTACCGGCTGACCGACGCCGGCCGCGAGCAACTGGCTGCCGAGATGGCGACGTGGAAGAAGTTCTCGGCCGGTGTGTCGAAGGTATTCGCCACATGAGGCGGTCCCTTCGCTCCTGGCTATGGCGGGTGCCGCTCGATCGTGAGTTCGACGAGGAGATCGAGCTGCACATCGAGATGCGCACGCGCGAGTTGATCGAACAGGGCATCGATCCGAAAGAGGCGCGCGCCATGGCGATCAAGAAGATGGGCGACCTCGAGGCCTTCAAGAAGACGTGCGTGGACCTTGGCAGAAAGCGGGATCGTGAGATGAGCATCGCGTTGTGGCTGGAAGAGTTGAGAGACGACATCACGTTCGCGTTCCGGCAGTTGCGCAACGCGAAGTCGTTCACCGCGGTGGCCGTGCTGACGCTGGCGCTCGGCATTGGCGCCAACAGCGCCATCTTTGCGCTGGTCGATGCCACGCTGCTGCGGCCGCTGCCGTACGGCGAGCCCGATCGCCTCGTCACCATCTGGGAGACGTCGAGCAGCACGCCGCGCGGGGTGGTGTCTCCGCCCAACATGCTCGACTGGCAGGCGCGCAGCCGCTCATTCGAAGCCATCGCGGGATACATCCCGTCGATGGGCAGCATGGTGATGGCGGGCCGCGACGGCAACGCGTTGACGGTGTCGCGGCAATGGGTCACCCCGGGTATTTTCGACGTTCTCGGCGTCAAGCCGATCGCCGGCCGGGCGTCCTTCACGCCCGAAGAGGCACAACAGCGCCGCCGCGCAGTGGTCATCAGTGAGAGCCTTTGGGAGACGCGCTTCAACCGCGATCCGTCGATCGTGGGCAGCGAGCTGCGGCTCGATGGCGAACTGTGGACCGTGCTCGGCGTGATGCCGAAGAGTTTCGAGATTCTGGGACGTACGGCGATGTGGGGCCTGCGTCCATTTCCCTCGAACCTTCCGCCGCGGGCACGGGCGGCCTATCAGCTCCAGGTCATCGGACGTTTGAAGCTTGGTGTCGCGGTTCAGGCCGCGCAGGCCGACCTCGCCGCGGTGGCCGAGGGGTTGGCACGCGAGTTTCCCGAGTTCAACAAGGGCCGCACGGTGA
>DATMJU010000628.1:0-5484 GCA_035553795.1 Vicinamibacterales bacterium | reverse complement strand
GTTCGCGACGTTCGCGCACGCAATCAGCAGCAGGAAGCCGACAGCCCCCATCAGCAGCCACATCGCGGGACGGATGCTGCCGCGAATCTCGTCGTCGAGCGGCACCGCGAACGCGCTGAACTGCATCTGGACCGGGTACTGGCCCTGCTCCGTCAATCTCGTCGCGATGGCGTGCAGTTCCGCGCTGGCCGACGCGGCGGTCTGCCCCGGCGCCAGCCTGGCGACGCCATAGAAGCCGTGGTTGCCGCGAATCAGGTTGTTCATGTCCCACTGGATGGGACGCCACAGTTGCGTGGGCTCCGCCGCGTCATCGGTGAAATCAGTCGGCAGGCGGAAACCGTCAGGCATCACGCCGATCACTTCCACCGGCACGTCGTTGATCATCACCGTGCGTCCGACAATCGCCGGATCACCACCGTAGCGCGCTTGCCACAGCGGATAGCCGAGCACCGCGACCTGCGGCCCGTTCGGCGCGTCGTCCGCCTCGCTGATCTGCCGGCCTATGAACGGCCGCGCTCCGAGCACGTCGAACAGGTTCGCGGTGACGAAGCCCACGCCCACGCGAATCGGGTCCCCATCACCCGTCAGATTCTGCTGACCCGTGTTCCAACTGCCGACGCCCTCTAGCGTTTGCGCCATGTTCCGGAAGTCCACGACCTCCTGGTTGGACAGCCAGGTCTTGTCGAAGGCGATCCAACGCGCAAAGATCTGCACGGTGCGCTCAGGCGCGCCGTACGGCAGGGGTGCAATCAACACCGCCTTGACGACGCTGAAGATGGCGGAGGTGGCGCCGATGCCCAGCGCCAGCGTGATGAGCGAGGCGGCCGCGAACCCGGGGCTCTTGATCAGTCCGCGAACGGCGTGGGCAATGTCCTGGCGAAGTCCGTCAAACATGTGCTGTTTGACGGGGTGTCGCGGCCAATGGTTGTCGCCTTGGTATGATCAAGCTCCCATGAGAACCGCGAACGACCCGGGACCCGTCACCCGCAACCCGGCACCACATATTTCGTCGCTGGTCCGCGAACAGATCACTCGTCCCTCGCCGATCCGCCAGATCATGAAGATGGCGGAACGCCAGAACATCCTGGCGATGGGGCTCGATCCCGCGGCGGTGATTTCCTTCGGCGGCGGCTGGGTCAATCACGCAGCGCCCGATGAGTTCCGCCAGGCCTACGCCTCGGTCGTGGCCGACGAGGAGTTGTTCCACAAGAGCGGCGGCTACACCGCCACGCTCGGCGACATGGAATGCCGCGAGCAGATCGCGCGGTTCGAAGAGCACATCTTCGGGGTGCCGCGTCTCGGCCCCGAGCACATCGCGATCGGCATGGGCAGCACGCAGCTCACGCACGATCTCTTCCGCACCCTCCTCGATCCGGGCGACACCGTGATGCTGCTGGATCCGACCTACGCCAACTACGAGGGACAACTCGCGTTCGCAGTGCCAGGCGTCAAGATTGTCCGCCTGCGCGTGCTCGATCCGGCGACGTGGTCGTACCTGCCCGAGACCGATCCGGCCGGCGTCGCGCGCGAGTTCTCACGCTTGTTCGATCAGCATCGGCCGCGCATGGTGTTGTTTGGCGCGCCGGACAACCCAACCAGCCAGGTCGTGCCGCAGGCGCTTGCCGACGTCATGCTCGCGAAGACCTCGGAAGCGGGCGCGTGGCTGGCGATCGACTTCGCATACAAGGCGCAGTACTTCCAGGATCCGCCCGCGTATTACGCCTGGTCTCCCGCCGATCATCCGAACATCGTCGGCATTCATTCGAACTCGAAGTGGGCGCGCGGCCTTGGCCGCCGCCTCGGCTGGATCGAGGCGCATCCAACGGTCATCGACGCGATCGAGCGCGTGCTGCAGTGCAGCATTCTCTGCCCGGACACGTTGTCGCAGATGACGATGGCGCGGTACCTGAAGGGCGCGATCGCCGACGGATCGCTCAAGAAGTACGTCGCACACGCGAATGCGCTCTACAAGCGTGCGGCGGAAGTCACGCTGAAAGCTGTCGACACCCACCTGCAGCGGCCTCGACTGACGCCGTTCGGCGGACTGTACACGGTCGTGGACATCGGCACGAACGCCGACGAGTTCGTGCCGCGGGCACTCAAGGCGACCGGCGTGCTCGTCGTGCCTGGTGGCGGCTTCGGCGAATCGCTGCGCAACGGCGTGCGCATCTCGTTCGGCCCTCTCGTGAAGGACACGGCGAAGATCGACGAGGGCCTGTCACGCCTCGGCAAGTGGATGCGAACTGCGTAGCACGCTGTGCACCCCGCGCACCCGTTTACCGATCGAACGGTGTGCCGACGAAGTTCGAGTCGGCCTCGAACCGGACGATCAGCTGCGTGAACATGAACTGAATCGCGATCCGCTCGGACACGCGCTGCATGGAGATCTGCTGCTGGTTGCGCACGTGCCAGTCGTAGACGTCGTAAAAAATCGACAGGCCAATGTCGCAGTAATCGGGAAACTTGCCGCTCGCGCGGGAGTACTTCTCGATGACGGCCTTCACCTGGCCGACACCGCCGTAGTTCATCGAGTTGCCGCGTAAACCCTGTTCGACCGCTCCCTGGAGTTCGCTAAACCTGTTCTCCAGGCTCTTGAACCCAGCCCGCAGGGCTTCGGCTTCCTGCACCAGCTCCGCGGCTTCGACCTTGGTCCCGGTCGCCAGCGTTCCGAGCACCCCGGCCGTCACCACCTCGCGTCGACTGATCATGGCTAGTCCTCCACTAGAATGGTCGCCATTATGCGTGTTTTCCTGGCCCTGCTGGCCCTCGGCGCGTCGGTCTCGACCACCTTGGCACAAACCACGACGCCCGACGCCGGCGTGCCGCTCGATGTCGCGACCCAACGCGCTGCTGCCATCAGCAACCTGCGCTACGAACTCACGCTGTCGATCCCTGACTCGGTCGCCTCTCCTTTGACTGGCGCGACGACCATTCGGTTTGATTTAAAAGACGCGTCGGCGCCGCTGGTCATCGATTTCGAGACCAGCCGCGAGCATGTGAAGGCAGTCGAAGCCAATGGGAAGCCCACCCCTTTCCTTTACACCAACGGCCACATCGTCATCCCTGCCGCGTCGCTGGCGGCGGGACCCAACGCCGTCCGCATCGCGTTCAACGCCGGCGACAACTCGCTGAACCGCAACAACGATTTCCTCTACACCCTGTTCGTGCCCGCCCGCGCGCGCCTGGCGTTCCCGGTATTCGATCAGCCGGACATGAAGGGGCGGTGGACGGTCACGCTGGAACATCCGGCGAAGTGGCAGTCTGCCGCCAACGGCGCCGAGCTGTCACGCGTTGCGGCCGGCGATCGCGTGACCGTGAAGTTCGCGGAGACGCAGCCGCTGCCCACCTATCTGGTAGCGTTCATCGCCGGCGATTTCAAGATCGAGACCGCCGAGCGCAACGGACGCACCTTCCGCATGTTCCACCGCGAGACCGACGCGGCAAAGGTCGCGCGCAACCGCGACGCGATCTTCGATCTGCACGCAACCGCGCTGGCGTATCTCGAGCGATACACGTCGATTCCGTACCCGTTCGGAAAATTCGACTTTGTCGCGATCCCCGCGTTTCAGTTCGGCGGCATGGAGCACGCCGGCAAGATTCTCTACAACGCGTCGGGCCTGCTGCTGGATGAATCGGCGACGCAGAACCAGCAGTTGGGCCGGGCCTCCGTCATCGCCCATGAAACCGCGCACATGTGGTTTGGCGACCTGGTGACGATGCGGTGGTTCAACGATGTGTGGATGAAGGAAGTCTTCGCGAACTTCATGGCCGCGAAGATCGTCAACCCCTCGTTCCCCACGGTGAACCACGACCTGCGCTTTCTGCTGTCGCACTACCCGGCGGCTTATGAAGTCGATCGCACTCTCGGCGCCAACCCGATCCGGCAGCAGCTCGACAACCTCAATGAAGCCGGCCAGATGTACGGCGCGATCATCTACCAGAAGGCGCCGGTCATCATGCGTCACCTCGAAGCGCTGCTTGGCGAAGACAGCTTCCGTGACGGCCTGCGGGAATATCTGAAGGCTCACGCGTTTGCCAACGCCACGTGGGCGGACCTGATCACCGTGCTCGACGCGCGCACCCCAATGGATCTGCAGCACTGGAGCCGAGTGTGGGTGGATCAACCCGGCCGCCCGACCATCGAGACCATCCTCGACGTGAAGAATGGCGTGATCACGAAGCTGGCGTTCCGGCAGCGCGACACGTGGAGCCGCGATCGAGTCTGGCCGCAGCAGCTGCGGGTCGCGATCGGGGGACACGCGCCCGAGAAGATCGTCAACGTGGAGCTGACGGGCCGCGAGGTCGAAGTCACCGAAGCGAAGGGATGGCCGGCGCCACGCTACGTTCTGCCCAACGGCAAGGGATGGGCGTACGGCGACTTCGTCCTCGACAAGATCACGCTCGCGTATCTGACGACGAATCTTCCGGAGATCAGCGATCCGCTGACCCGAGGCAGCGCCTGGGTGACGTTGTGGGATGCGCTGCTGAATGGGCAGGTGGCGCCGGATGCCTTTCTTGACCTGGCGTTTCGAGCCTTGCCGCGCGAGTCCGATGAGCAGATGACGTCTCGCGTGCTCGGCTACGCCTCGAACACGTGGTGGCGCTTCATGACGCAGCCGCAGCGCATCACGCGAGCCGCGCGGTTCGAGTCGCTGTTGCGCGAAGGGTTGGGCGCCGCAAGCACCGCCAGCCAGAAGGCGTCGTGGTTTGGCGCGCTGCGCAATATTTCTCTTACGCCACCCACGGTGTCGTGGCTGCGGCAGGTGTGGGAGAAAAAGGAGAACGTCACCGGCCTGCCGCTCGCGGAAGCCGACTACACCGCGCTCGCGCTCGAGCTGGCCATCCGGCAGGTGGACGGGTGGAGCGACATCCTCAAGACGCAGCTGTCGCGCATCGAGAATCCCGATCGCAAGGGCCGGTTTGAATTCGTGATGCCGGCGCTGTCGGCGAATGCGGCCGAGCGCGACAAGTGGTTCCAATCGCTGAAGGACGTCAACAACCGCCGCCGCGAACCCTGGGTGCTCGAGGGCTTGAGCTACTTGCATCACCCGCTTCGCGCCGAGGCATCGAAGCAATACGTCAGGCCCAGCCTCGACATGCTGTGGGAGATCCAGAAGACCGGCGACATCTTCTTCCCGAAGCGCTGGCTGGATGCCACGCTCGGCGGCCACCAGACGAAGGAAGTCGCCGACACGGTGCGTGCCTTCCTCAAGAGCGTTCCCGCGAACTATCCGGAGCGGCTGAAGAACATCACCCTGCAGTCGGCGGATGAATTGAACAAGGCAGCGGAGGTGGTGAAGAAATAGGGATCATCAGGGATCAGGGATCAGGGATCAGGGATCAGGGTGAACCGTACCGGGTTTCTCGGAGGGCGAGTTAATTGAGTCAGGCCACTCGGGTCTGCTCATTGTATTGCGCTTCGTACTCCACTGGCGGCACGTAGCCGATTGGCTCAAGCAGCCGTCGCGTGTTGAACCAATCGAC
>DATMJU010000627.1:0-2043 GCA_035553795.1 Vicinamibacterales bacterium | reverse complement strand
CCGCCTCGACGTCCGATGCGACCACCGGGTGCTTCGTCAGCACCTTCACCAGCACCTCGCCGGGTTCCGGCCGCGGCGTCCCGCGCTCGTCGATCGCGCGCGGCCGCGACATCGCGCGGAACGTGTGTTTCACCACGCGGTCTTCAAGCGAGTGAAACGCAATCAGGGCGATCCGCCCGTCGGGCTGCAGCCGGCTTACGGCTGAGCCGATAAACGAATCGAGCCCATCCAGCTCGCGGTTGACCCAGATGCGAAGCGCCTGGAAGGTACGCGTCGCCGGATCGATCCGCTGCCATGTCCGTGCGGCCACCGCGCGCCGCACGATCTCCGCCAGGCGCCCCGTCGTCTCGATGCGCCCCTGCTGGCGCGCCGCCACGATGGCGCGCGCCACCTGCCGCGACCGCCGCTCTTCGCCGAACTGGTAAATCGCGTCGGCGAGTTCGCTCTCGTCCGCGCGATCGATCAGCTCGGCCGCGGTCTCGCCCTTCGTGCGGTCCATCCGCATGTCGAGCGGTTCGTCGCGGCGAAAACTGAAGCCGCGGCCGTCGGTGTCGAGTTGCATCGACGACACCCCGAAGTCCGCGAGCAGCCCGGCCACTTCGCTCACACCCTGCGCATCGAGCACGTCCGCGATCTCGCGGTAGTCCGCGTGGACCAGCGTGACGCGATCGCCGAACGGCGCGAGCACCGACCGCGCGATCGCCAGCGCGTCGGTGTCACGATCGATCCCGATCAGCCGCGTCGCGCCGCCCTCGAGCAGCATGCGCGCGTGACCCGCGAGGCCGACCGTGCAATCGACGAAGGTGCCGCCGCGCTCCGGCTGCAGGAGCGTGCGCACTTCGTCGAGCAGTACGGGAACGTGCTGTTCCTGCAACGTTCGACCTGTCTTTCTCGACCACGCTCCGCGTGGTCAGATCCCGAAGTCGGAAAGCGCCTTCGCGTCTTCGTCCGTGAACGGCTCGGCCGAGAGCTTCGCGACGAGGCGATCGTGGTTCCAGACCTCGAGAAAACTCTGCTGGCCAAGCACGTCGACATCACCGGTGATCTGCGCGCTGTCGCGCAGCCGCTGCTGGATCACGACGCGGCCCTGCGCGTCGAGCTCGCCGACCTGGCCGTAAAAATTCACGCGATCGAGAAAACGTTGACGCGCGGGATTCGTGGAGGGCACTTGCGCCAGCCGCCGTTCGAGCTCGGCCCACACCGGCATGGGATAGATGCGTACGGACTGCCCCGTCAGGCTCGTCACGAACAGCTCGGACCCGTGATTTTTTTGAATCACCGCCCGAAATGCGTTCGGAACCTTGAGTCGGCCCTTATCATCAATCTTCGCCGGCGCATTGCCCCTGAGCACGGCGATAGCTCCACTGGTCTCCACAAAAATCCACTGGGATAGTAGAGGGCGGCGCCGTCAAAGTCAACGTCCAAGTGCGTTAAACCTTTGACAGACAGGGCGTTACGCTTTTTATTCGCCACCAACTTTGAGGCGTGTCAAAATTTTGACTACCAGATTTTGACATCAGGCGAAAGAACGGTTCCGCAAAACCCGCGTGCTACGATTGCCGCTTCCCCACGACGGGTAGATCCACCTATCGCTGATGGCCTCGCCAGAGACAGTCACCATCGTTGTGCCGGCCTTCAATGAAGGCGAAGGCATCGGTCCAGTCGTCGCCTCCCTCAAGGCCGCCGCACCGTGGCACGAGATCCTGGTCGTTGACGACGGCTCGAGTGACGGCACCGGGCTCGCGGCGACACGGGCAGGCGCCCGCGTCGTGCGGCATCCCTACAACAAGGGCAACGGCGCGGCCGTGAAGACCGCCATCCGCTCGGCCACCACCGAGTGGATCACGATCGTCGATGCCGACGGCCAACATCAGCCCGACGATGCGCGGCGTATCGCGGAACGGCTTGGGGAATTCGACCTGGTGATCGGTGCGCGCGATCCTCGCACGCAGGCGACCCACGGGCGCCGGCTGGGCAACGCCGTGCTCAACTGGATCGCGTCGTACCTGACCGAGCGTCAGATTCCAGATCTCACTTCGGGAC
>DATMJU010000626.1:0-3964 GCA_035553795.1 Vicinamibacterales bacterium | reverse complement strand
CCCTTCGTCGCGGCCACAAAGGCCGAGCGCTTCGTGGCGAGCCGCGCGAACTTGAGCGCACCGTCGATGGCTTCGGCGCCGCTGTTGGCGAGAAACACGTGCGGCAGGTGCTTGGGCAGCACGCTGACGAGCGCCTTCGCGAACTCCGCGCGCTTGTCGTTATAGAGATAGCTGGGACACAGCGCCAGCGTTTCGGCCTGTTCCTGGATCGCCGACGTCACCCCGGGATGGCAGTGGCCAAGCATCGCGACGCCTTGCGCGGATCCGAGATCGAGATACTTGTTGCCGTTTTCATCCCAGAGCCAGGAGCCTTCGCCGCGAACGATGACGACATCGCCGCGCCGGGCCGTCGTGCCGCCGAGGATCAGCTCCTCGAGCTCGGCGTTGGTCATCTTCGAAAGGTTGAGGCTCTGTTGGCCCGTCTTCCTGTCGGCCTGATTTCCTGACAGCCTGTCAGCCTGCTTCTTAGCCAATGTGCGTACCTGCGCCCGCGAGGGCCTTCGTGATCGGCTCGTCCACGCGGCCGTCGGCGAAGATCACCTTGCCGACGCCTTCCTCGACCGCCTCCACCGCGCCCATCACCTTCTTCTTCATTCGCCCTTCGGCGAACTCCATGAACTTGTCGGCCTGGCCCTTGGGAATCTGCGAGATCAGCGTCGATTCGTCCGGGAACTTCTTCAGCAGGCCGACCTGGTCGGTGAGGATCACCAGCGCCTCGGCATTGAACGCGCCCGCGACCATCGCCGCCGCGCGATCGCCGTCCACGTTGATCGCTTCGCCTGCCGTTGACGAACCAGGTGGAGTGAGCACCGGAAAGTAGCCCCCGCCGATCAACAGCTTCAACAGATCGACGTTTACCTTCTCGACCGTGCCAGTCCAGTCGTCGCGGAGCACCATGCGGCGTCCGTCCACGCGGATGCGGAGCGTGTCCTTGCGCGTGCCTTCGAAGACGCGGCCGTCGAGGCCTGACAGCCCGACGGCATTGACGCCCTTGGTCTGCAGCTTCTCGACCCACATCTTGTTCAACTGCCCGCAGTAGACCATCTCGAAGATCTCGAGCGTGCGGCGATCGGTGCGGCGGCTGACGTGGCCGG
The DNA here is from genome assembly GCA_035553795.1 of Vicinamibacterales bacterium. GTDB lineage: Bacteria > Acidobacteriota > Vicinamibacteria > Vicinamibacterales > UBA2999 > 12-FULL-67-14b. Next base: position 2,870 of record DATMJU010000626.1, on the reverse strand, counting down.
TCTCGCTCGTCACGAATTCCGGCGGATGTCCGAGCGCCTCCGCGACCGCATTGGTCGTCTGCGCGCCGCCGTGGACGAGGAGAAGCTCTGTACCCTTTGCGCGAAGTGCGACGATGTCGGCAACAACCGCATCAATGTTCAGGGAAGTGCCGCCGCCAACCTTTACAACGATCATGAGGTCTTAAGGTCCTAAGGTCTTGAGGTCTAAATAGGGTGCAGCCCGGGGAACTCGAGCCCCAGCGTTTCTTCCCAGCCCATCATCACGTTCGTGCACTGCAGGGCTGTTCCCGCCGCGCCCTTCATCAGGTTGTCGATCGCACAGAGCGCGACTACGCGATTCGTCTTCGCGTCGAACTCGAAGCCGACGTCGGCGTAGTTGGTGCCAGACAGAATCTTCGGCTCCGGATAGCGATAGAGGCCGGTCTTCTCCTTCACGATCCGCACGAACGGCTCGTTGTTGTAGGCCTCGCGATACGCCTTCCAGATGTCTTTCTCTGCGGTGCCCGGCTTCACGAACACGTGCGCGGTTGCGAGCACGCCTCTCACGTTATCCACCGCCGTCGCGCTCAGGTGCACATCGGTCACCACGTTCTTCAGGGCGAGCGCCTGCAGCACCTCGGCGGTGTGGCGATGCCCGGTCGGCGCGAAGCTGCGCATCACGCCCGCGCGCTCGGGATGATGCGTGGAGTCGGATGACGCCGCGCCGCCTTCGCTGCTGCCGACCTTCACTTCGCAGATCACGCCGCGCGTGGTGTCGATTAACCCAGCGGCCGCGAGCGGCCAGATCGCCAGCGTGGTCGCGGTCGCGTTGCACCCGACGCCGCTCACGTACTTCGCCGTTTTCAGCTCAGCGCGATGCAGCTCGGGAAGGCCGTAGACGAATTTCGCCAGCCACTCCTTGTTCGCGTGCGGCTTGCCGTACCACGTGTCGTAACCCGTTACATCACGCAGGCGGAAGTCCGCGCTCAAGTCGACGATGCGCTCGGCGAGCGTTGACAGGTGATCGATACGCGCCATGGCACTGCCGTGAGGCAGGCCAAGGAACAGCAGGTCGCACTTTTCCACCGCCTCCGAGCGCACGAACTTGAGCTGCGTGCGCTTGCGCAGGTTCGGATGCGTGAAGTGCACGAACTGCCCGTCGAGGCGCTCGCTCGTGACCTGCTTTACCTCGAGGTGCGGATGGGACAGCGCGAGGCGAAGCAACTCGCCCCCCGTGTATCCCGACGCGCCGATAATCGAAACGGATATCTGTTTGGCCAAGATGTGGCTTTAGACCGAGGCGCCGTCGGCGAGAGAGATTGCCGCCAGTTGCGGTTGATCGCTGGTCCAGCCGTTGGCCGCGTTCCAGCCGCGCTTGGCCACGTCGAGACAGAAGTCGACCATGCGATCGGGGATGTTCACGCCGGTCGGCGCGATGCTGTTGCGGAACTCCATCGTGTAGTTGACTTCGTTGACCAGCAGCCCGCGATCCGGATCCTCGAACAGGTCCAGCGCCACGACGCCGCCGCCGCAGGCCCTGGCCGCGCGCGTGCAGATGTCGGCAAGCTCCGGGGTGACGGGGCAGTTGCTCGACGAGCCGCCGCGCGCCGTGTTGGTGATCCAGTTCGGCGACGTGCGGTAGATCGCGCAGATCGTGTCGGGGCCGACCTGGAACGCGCGGATGTCGCGGCCCGGCTTCTTCACGTATTCCTGGATGTAAAAAATGCTGTGGTGGTAGCTGCCGAGCGTTTCCTTGTGCTCGAGGATCGTCTCGGCGGCGTCGCGATCGTTGATCTTGCTCAACAACCGGCCCCACGAGCCCACGGTCGGCTTCAGTACCACGGGATAGCCAAGCTTCTCGATCGCTTCGAGGGCGCTCTCAGCCGTGTAGGCGACCAGCACCTTCGGCTGCGGCACCCCCGCCGCGGCCAGCGCGCTCGTCGTCATCAGCTTGTTGCCACAGATGTCCGCGCACATCGCCGTGTTGACGGTCTTCACACCCTGGTCGTTCAGGATCTTCAGGCTGTAGAGCGCGCGGCTGTGATTGATGCAGCGCTCGACGATGACGTCGTAGTCCTTGTAGGGATGATTGTGGACGTCCGTAATGTCGAAGATCAGTTTCTGATCGTCGAGCAAGTCCAGCGACACGCCGCGGGCTTCAAACGCCTCGAAGAGCAGCTTTTCTTCGACACGCACGCGGCTGTAGAGAACGCCAACTTTCGGTTTACTCACCCCAGTCTTCCTCTTCCTGGGGCGCCAGCGCGAGCGTCAACGGCGTCAACGCCGTGATCTCGAGTTCGGCACCGCAGCCGGGGCACTGGGTGATCTCGTTTTGCATCACCTTGTTCAGCGTGATGTCAGCAAAGCATTCGGGGCATTGCGCCTGCCCGGAGGCGGTCTCGATCGGCATGTCGTTCCCTGTTGGCCTGTCGGCCTGTCGGCCTGTTAGTCGTTGTGGTGCAGTTCGTATTCACGCTGCTCGCGCGCCTTTTCCGAGCCCGCCTTCTGATCGCGCTTCTTGGCGGCCTTCATGGCCAGTCCGTGCGTGGACTCGGACTTGATGGCCGGACGCGAAATCAGCTTCTCGAGCTCGGTGCCCTTGCAGGCCGGGCACGCCGGAGCCGGCGTGGTCGGCAGCACCAGCGCTTCGAATTCTTTCCCGCACCCTTTGCAGCTGTATTCAAAGATCGGCATAGCCTGACGATTTTATCCCGGTTCTCGGAGTAATATCTGCCCTCTGGGGGAGGCTTTCCGATGAGATTTGGAATGCGTGTGGGTTTGACCGCTGCCGGAGTGGCGGCGATTGGTATGTTGAGCAGCGGGATGTTCGCGCAGGCGCCCGCCGCGCAGGCCGGGGCAGAGGCCTGGCGGTCGGCGACCCCGACCAACGA
>DATMJU010000625.1:0-8637 GCA_035553795.1 Vicinamibacterales bacterium | reverse complement strand
CGACCTGCTCCATGCCGCGATTAAGGGCGGCGCGAAGGGCATCGTGTTCGCCGGCACCGGCAATGGCACCCTGGCGATTTCCGAAGCCAACATCGTCAAGGAGATCAACGCAATGCCGGCGGCGAGCCGCCCGGCGCTGGTGCGTTCGAGCCGCGTGGGCAACGGACGCGTCACCCCCACCGCGGAGTTCGACGCGATGAACATCGTGCCGTCGGACACGCTGACGCCGCAGAAGGCGCGCATCCTGCTGATGCTGGCACTGACGAAGACGACGGACTACAAGGAACTGCGCCGGATCTTCTCGGAATACTAGGCGCAGGCCATGAAGGATTCTGCGAGGCGCCGCGATCACCGGTTCTACATCGGCGTCACGCTATTCCTGATTGCCACGGTCGTCGTTGGCTTCTGGCAAAGCTATTTCGGCACGCTACTGACCGGCGGGATCGCGCGTCCCATGGTGATGCACCTGCATGGAGCGGTGTTCACGGGCTGGATGGTGCTGCTGCTCGTGCAAGTCGGACTCGCCGCAAGCGGACGCGTCGGCATGCATCGCCGCGTCGGTAATTTTGGCATTTGGTACGGCGTGCTGGTCTGGATGATGGGCGTGGTGGCGACCTTCGCAGCGCCGGTGCTGCACGTCAGCGCGGGCGAGTGGACGCTCGACCAGGCTGCGGGGTTCCTGATCTTTCCGATCGGGGACATGATCCTGTTCGCTGGATTCTTTGGCGCCGCCGTCGCGTATCGCAACAAGCCTGACATGCACAAACGCTGGATGCTGGCGGCGACCGTGGCACTGGCCTTCGCCGCTGTCGCGCGCCTGAATCTCCCGCTGCACTGGTTCGCGTTGCTGTGGCTGTCGCCGATGTTCGCGTCGATGACCTACGAGCTCATCGCGAGAGGCCGGGTGCACAAGGTGGACGCGGGGGCGACGGTGATCATGGCGATCGCCTTCCCCCGCATCTTCCTCGAGCGCTCCGAGAGCTGGATCGCGGTTGGCCGCGTCCTGCTGCAGCCCTTCCTCTAACTACTGCTGCTGTGCGGTCGTCGTCGCGGCGGCCGGCGCCGACGGTCCGTTCAACAGCGCGTTGAACACCATCTTGAAGGTGCCGTGCGTCTGATCGCGATGCTGCGGACGATAGCCGATCATGACGACCTTGCCGGCACCGTGCTTCACTGACACCGCCGCCGCCTTCTTCGCAATCACCTGCTCACCGAGCAGCCATCCGCTCTGGAGGATGTCGCGCTCGGCGTAGGTCGTCAGGATCTCAACGTCCTGGCTCCGATCCTGGCCGACCACTTCGTAGACCTGGCCGCCGGCCATGAACAATGCGAGGCCCTCGGCAGGCATGCCGTACGCCAGCGGATTGCTGTTGTTAAAGGTCACACGCAAGGTTGAACCGGGCGACCAGAACGTCTTCGACGGCAGGTTGTTGACGATGTTCCGGACCGGCAGGCCGAAGCGCTGGATCGGGAGGTCACCTGCGTTGGCGAAGGTCAGCAACGTGCCGCCTTTCTGCACGAATGCCTGCAGGGCCTTCACGCCCTCGGCGCCAAAGCCGCTACGGTACTCAGCCGGTGTGTTGTCCGGACCGCCCCCGAAACCGCCGCCGCCGCCCTGGCCTTGGGGCGGCCGCTCACCGGTCATCGCCGCGATAGAGTCGGCCGGAAGAATGATCGTGTCGTACTTCGCTTCGAGGTTGCCGGCCTTGATCTCGGCGTCCATGATCGGCTTCGAGGTGACGTTGAACTGCTCGAACATCAAGCGTGTCCAGCCTTCATCCATGTTGCCGCCGCCGTAACGCTGCACCATGGCGATGCGAGGCTTGCGGAGCGCGTATGCTCCGGCCGTAACCGGCGACTTCAGCGCGATGAAGTCCACACCGGTCTGCTGCGCAATCGCCGCCACATCCCCACTCGCGACCAGGAAGTCCCCGGTCTTCACACTGCCATCCGCTGAAGGCTGGCTTGCGCGACGAACGCCAATTCCCTTGTCCAGCAGCAGGAACGCCGCCCGGAAACTGTCGTTCAAGCGGCCGTCCAGCACGTAGCCGTTCGGGGCGCTTACCGCGGCCGTCCCAGTCATCGGCACCTTCGCCGTCAACTTCGTGAGGTCGGCGGTGATCTTCTCGCCGATCGGATCGCTGCGCACGCCCATGAACTCTCCGAACGTGTCGGTCGACATGTCGTACGGCCGAATCGGATTGCCTTCCAGGTCGCGCGTGTAAGTGTTGTCGGGATAGAAAGTGCGTCCCAGCATCCAGCGCACCAAGCCCTGCTTCGGCTGCGCCATCGAGACAATGAACGAGCCAGGGCTGTAGACGCGGCCTTCGACGATCAGCTGGTTCTTCACCTGGTGCACCTCCACGCCGGAGTTCATCAGCAGGTTGACTAGCTTTTTCACCGTCTGGCGATCGTGCTGGTTGGCTTCGATGGCATAGGCCTTCACCGCGGCGTTGGCGCCGCGCTCGGTCTGGCGGATGCCTTTCAAATACATGTTCCACAGCACGGTTTCGCGGTTGCGCGCTGCCAGGTCCACCGTGGCCCACGCTGCAATCTTCTGTTGCTCGACGATGTCGCGGACTCGCCACCATCCACCCGGCCAGAGGCTCGGCATGGTGGTCTGCGACTCGTACGCAGGCAGTCCACGTGTCCCGCCGCGCAATTGATCGGCGTGCTGAAACAGCGGCGTCGCGAGTCGCGCGCTCGCCGACTCGGTGAGCATGCCGGCAATGTTGTGGAACGGCGTGATCCAGTGGAAGCCCATGTGGCCCCAGCCGGAGTAGATCGCCGCGCCGATCACGCCGGTCTTGCCGGCGGCCTCGAGCGCATTGCCCATGTGCGCGCCCCACCAGTCCATCTCGCGCCACACCAGCGGATCGCCGCCTGGGCGAATCGGCTCGGCGTACGGCGGGATATAGAGCCGCGCGTTGCCGCTGCCCATCTGGTGATGATCGACGTAGGCCTGCGGCAACCAGTCGACGTACATCAACTTGCCGAGGTGCTGTGACTCCGGCAGGTTGAGCGCAAATCCGTCGCGGTTGTTGTCGTGACCGGAATACTTCTGGTAGAGCCACGGCAGCCCCGACGCTTCGTGCTCGGTGCCCACGTACTTCATGTACCAGTCGGCGATCATCTGCGTGCCATCGGGGTTAATCGACGGCGCGACGATGCTGATCACGTTGTCTAGCATCCGGTTCACCTCTTCGTCGGTCCGCGTGACGCTGTCGTAGACGAACTCGGCGGCCGTCTGCGACGCCGCCACCTCGTTCGAATGCAGCGCAAACGACTGGATCACCACGGCCCTGGCCTGGGTGATGAGCTTCTTCGCTTCGGCCTCGGACATACCGCGCGGGTCGGCGAGGCGCGCGTTCAACTGCTTCAGCTGATCGAGCCTGGCGAGGTTCGCCGGCGACGAAATGAATATCGCGATGTACGGCCGTCCTTCACTGGTCTTGCCCAGTTCGACGACTCGCATCTTGTTGGAGCTCTTGGCGAGCAGCTGGTAGTACTCGTGCAGCTTGTCCCAGTTGGCAAGCTTGCGATCGGCGCCCATCTGGAAGCCGAAGAACTTTTCCGGGCTGGGTAGCGCAGGGGCCTGCGCGCGAACCGGCGCAGGGGTGTTCAAGGCGCCCGCAATGAGCAGCGCCAGGAGGACGGTCAAGACACGGGTGGTGCGATGGCTGGCTTTCATGGCCAGCATCTTATTACTGTTGGCGCGTCAGCCGCCGTTACTCGATTCCCGATGCTCGGCCGGCGTTGGTCAAGCCCGCGCGCTTCGTCCCTGGCATCGCGATATCCGTTCTCGGATCGAGAATGCCCATGACGGCGCGCAGGCGAAGCCGCATGATCGCCGATTCGACCAGCGCCTGGATGCGGCGGCTTTCGGCGCTCAGTAATCCGCTTTCGGCAGTCACGACATCGAGGTTGTTCGAGAGGCCCTTCTCATAGCGCATCCGCGCCACTTCCACTTCCTGTCGGCTGACATCGACGCTGGTCTGGGCGGCAATCACCTGACGCTGCAGGCGCTCGCGGTCGCGGATGCTGCGGCGCACATCATCGCGAATCTGCCGCTCGAGCGTGGACACCTCGCGGCGCCGGCGGTTGCGTTCGATCATGGCGTTCTGGAAATCCACCTGCTGCGCGGTGCGGTCAACCGGCATTGCAATGGTGAAGAAGGTCGCAAACTGGAACCGGTCCAGGCCGAAACTGTCGCCAAACGATTGCGAGGTGCCGCGGCGCGTGAGCGCCAGGTTCACGTCAACTTGCGGCAGCAACTGGTTCCTCGCCCATGACAGCTGGCCGTCAGCATCGACGCCGGCTTCCGCCCGCCCGCGAAGGTCCAGCCGCTTCTGCATCGCCAGTTCGACGGCGCTGTCCACGTCCATGGGATCGCTGTCGACGGCGGGCACGTCCGCCTCCACCTCGATCTCTCCGCCTGGCTGTCGGCCGAGCAGAAACAGCAACCGGTCCCGCGCATCATCCGTCGCCGACTGCGCGTCGAATAGCTGGATCTCTGCCTGCGCCACGAGCTGCTGCGCGCGCAGCACGTCGAGCTGCGAGACGAGGCCCGCTGTCAACTTCGCTTCGGATGCGTCACGTAACTTGATCGAGCGCTCCACACTCTGCTTCGCGACGGCCACGAAGGCCTGCTGCGCGACGACGCCGTAATAGGCGGTGGCGACCTCGATCGACACCTGCTGCTCCGCCATCGTCCGCTGCCTGGCGGCATCGGCTTGCCTGAGCTCGGCGCTCGTCAACGAGCGACGCGCGATCTTCCGTCCGAATCCGCGCAACAGCGGCTGGCTCAGCGTCAGGGTGGTGTCTGCGTTGTAGAACAGGATGTCGCCGGCTTCGACACCGCCAGCGGCGGGAATCTGCGCGGTTGATGTGCCGACACCGAGACGCAGCTCCGTTCCGGTGGTGAGCCGCTGCGTCAGGTCCACGCGATAGTTCTGGCTGCTGATGTCGGTTTGACCGAAAGAGCCGTTGATGTTCGGCACGATCTTCGGCCGGAACGTGCTCTTCGCCAGCCGCAACCCGAGCTCAGCCTGCTGCGTGAAATCCTGTTGATCGATCAGGCGATCGTTCTTCGCGAGCGCCTCGTCCACGGCCTGCGCGAGGGAGATCGTCTGGGTCTGCGCGGCTGCCGGGCCCGCGGCCAGTACCAACGCGCTCACGATAATCAAAAGACGTCGCACATCCATGACAAGGCCTCACGTGCTGAAGGTGTATTCCTGGGCTTGAGGGGCAGGCACTAACGGGACTGGCCGAGGTTGTATGCGGCAAGCCCCAATGGGAGGACAAGTGCCGGCTTCTTCGGCTGGCGCGCGTAGCGAATGCGGATCGACACGGCCGACTCGCGGCCGGGGGCGATCATGATCTCCTTGCGGTCGGGTTCGTAACCGGCCTTCACGCCCTGGAATTCATGCAGCCCGCTCGTCAGGCTGGGCACCACCAGCGGCTTGCCGCGCTGCACGGTGCCAATCAACTTGCCGTCGATGTAGACGTCAACCCCGTCCATGTTCACTTCGACGACGGCGGTGCCCAGCATCGATGGAGGCAGGGCTTCGGAGTTCGAGCAGCCAGAACCCACCCCGAGCAGCATCTCCGGTTCGTAGTTACCGCGCGCCGTCGGCGTCTGCGACAACTGGCGTTCGCGCGCGTAGCGGCGCACGTTCGAGCGCACGTATTCGATCAGCTCGTCCGCCGTGATGCGCCCGTCGCACGGGTCGTTGTCGGAATTCCCCTGAAAGGCCTGCACCAGGTAATAGGTGAAGAGGCCATAGCCGGTCGAAAGGTTCGCGTCCTCGAAGCTCTGCTCGCGCTCGGTCGTCGCGGTCAATGTCAGGAACGACGAGGGCAGCGCGGTGAACTGGGCTTCCATCGCTTCATTGGTAGTCTCGGCGTTGATCTTGCCTGAGTGGCACGCGTCGGTGAGCAACACCTTCCACCCCGCCGTGACCTTATTGGCGAGCACATCGCCGAGAGCGGCCATGGGATACGCGGTTTCCGCCAATCGCGCGGGATCCACGTCCCACGGCGCAAGGTAGCCCTTGCCGTTCTCGACGAATCCGTGACCGGCAAAGTACACCACGACCCGGTCGTTGGGCTGCGCGACCGACGGCAGCCAGGTCTCGACCTCGAAGCGCACGCGTTCGAGCGTGGCGTCCGGGCCCTTGAGGAAATGCACGTTCTCCGCGGGGAAGGCGCCGCCTTGCTGGCTAATCAGCACGCGATAGATGGCGTCGGCGTCGCTTTCCGGAAACCTCAGTTGCTTGTTCGCTTCGAGGTTGCGGTAATTCGAAATGCCGACGATCAGCGCATAGCCGCGCGGCACGCCCTTGGGGAGCGCGGTTTCGGCCGCCGGCTTCTTTGCCAACCCGAGATCGCGCGCGGCCTGACCGGCCGGCTGCTGCTGCGCCGCGGACGTGGTCGTGGCGGCGCTCAGCGCGATCGCGAGTACGAGACGCACTGCTCGTGGCATGCCCGATTATACGGTCCCGGTTACTGGCGAACATCCCCCAACAGCGTTTGCGCATCGGCAGTCAGCTTGTCGATTTCGTGCGGCAACGTGGCGTTGTAGACGCCCCGCAGCCGGCCCTCTTGATCGACCAGCATCACCTTCTCCGTGTGAAGAAACTGCTCGGCCGCGGGCGTCGCGGGATCGATGCGTCCGTCGTCTGCGAAATACGAAGTTCGAGCCAGCGCATAGATCTGCTCGGCATCACCGGTGACGAGTTTCCAGGCGGCGCTGTCGATCCCGCGCAACTGGGCGAACGCTGTCAGCGTTTGGGGCGTGTCCTGGCTCGGCGCCACCGAGTAAGAGACCAGCACCACTCCGGTGCGACCCTTGAACGACGCCTGCACCTTCTTCAATTGGGTGATCATCGATGGGCAGACTCCCGCACAGTGCGTATAGATGAACGACGCAATGTGCACCTGGCCAAGCAGATCTGCCCTCGTAATCGGCGTGCCGGCCTGCGTCACGAGGTTGAAATCCGCCACTCGGTGATCGACCGATCGTGTCCACCGTGGTGACAGATCGGCGCTGTCGTAAAACGGCAGCGTCGGAGCGGCGCTGACCGCGTCCATGACCAGCAGCCCGCCAACGGCGACCGTCGCCGCGACGAACATCATCAGCCGGATCATCGTGCCTCCTTCGGGGGAGCGCACGGTCTGGCGTTGATCGTCCCATAGCGGCGCCCATTCTTCATCTCGTAGTTGATGTAGAGCTCGCCATCTTCCGTCCACACCTGTTGGACTCCCTCTTCGCGCCCGTTGTAAAAATGGCGCAGCTCGAAGGGCGCGCCACTGGGGTAGTAGGTGCGCCGCTCCTCGAGAAGCGGCCTGCTCGCCGCCGGCGTCGTGGCGGCGAACAGCAGTGCAATCGCGACGACCTTCATTGCACGGTCCCCGCGGTGCCGCGGTAGCAGCCCGAGATGTATGGCACCGCGCTGGTCGAGTGGTAGTGATAGATCCCGCTGGGGAAATCCGCGGTCACCGCGGTGTGGCCATTGCAGCCGTCGAGATTCGTGGGCGTGCTCCCGTCGCTGTCAATCGGCCCGTAGACGGGGAAACCATCGAGCAGCACGCCGATCAGCCGGCTTCGGCTGCTCGACGTAATGGCCAGCGGCTCGAAGTGATAGTGATACTGGTTGTTCGGGTTCGGGTGCCCGTTGTAACGATCGAACGAGACGATCTCGCTGGTCAGCGGCTGCCGGCCGGCCGCGTACTGGTTGTAGAACACCACGCCGTTGACGGAGATGCCGATCGGCCCGAGCGGAGTGTCGCTGGTGCTCGCCGCCGCCGCCGGACTGGTCGTGATTCGAAAGGTCAGGTTCTGCGTGGCGATCGAGTGCGGGTTCACCTGCATACCTGAATGCGGAGCCTCGTAGTTCGCACTGCTCGTGCCCCAATACGGGCTCTTGTGATCTGGCGTATTGCTGGTGCGAATCACGGCCGTCGTCCCATCAATTGACACCGACACACCGTTGCCGGCGAACTTTGAAAACATCGCCTGCGTGCTGGTCGCCGAGGTGGTCGGCGTTGGACTGGTCGTGACGGGAGTCGTCGTGACCGGCGTGGTGGTGGTCGTGGTCGTCGTCGCGGTCGTGCTCGTTGATGTCGGCGCGGTCGGGCTCGACGTCGATGCGTCGCTCTTGCTGCAGGCCAGGACGCCGGCAGCGAACAATGCGACGGCGGCGATGCCAATGGGCTGGTGTCTCATTCGTCCTCCTGAGACATAAGACCGCGCGGGTGTTAAGCCACGCTTCAGAAGACCCCGGAGATTTGTAAAGGGATGGTAAAAGTCTCCCTTTTTCGATTCGGCCGAACTACATTCGGCCTACGACGCAATGGAATCCACGCGATTGCTCCTCGTCGAAGACGACGAGAAGTTCTGCCGCCTGCTGAAGGACTACCTGTCGCCGCTGGGCTATGACGTGGATGTCACGCACGACGGCCGCGACGGCCTCGTACGCGCCCAGAGCGGTCAGCATGCCGCGGTGATCCTCGACGTCATGCTGCCAGGCATGGGTGGATTCGACATCCTGCGCGAGCTGCGGCGCACCTCGCACGTGCCGGTGCTGATGCTCACCGCGCTGGGCGATGAAGTCGATCGCATTGCCGGTCTCGAGA
>DATMJU010000624.1:0-2472 GCA_035553795.1 Vicinamibacterales bacterium | reverse complement strand
GTGGCCAGCTTGATCGCCTCGGCCAGCGACTTGGTTCGCAACTCATCGTAGGCCTTCTCGGTACGACGCTCGCGTTCCAGGTCGCCGCCCACCGCCTTGCGCATGCGCGAGGCCCACTCCGCGGGCATCAGGCCGACCGCGCGATCGATCAGGCGCATCACGGTTTGCAGAAGGCTGACACGTTCGGTCGGCGCTTCCGAGATCGACGCGGCTGCCACGAATTGCTCGACCAGCTCCGCGTCGGTCGGTGGCGGCAGAGGCGGAGGGGGCGGCTCGGCCAACGGCGCGTTCGCGCTCAACGACAGATCAAAACGCGTCATGCCGACCGACACGCGCAGTTGCGCAATCACCTCGTCAAGCACGCCGAGCGCGTCGCGCACTTCACCAACTCGGTAGCCGTAATGCGATGCGGGCCATTCCGCCAGTTTCTTTCTCGCTTGTTCGGCGGTGGACAGCCGGACCGTGGGATCCTGGATCTGCGCTACCTCGTTCAGCACCTTGGCGACGTCGCTGCTGAACGCCGCGAAGTCCGCGTCACCGCGAGTGGCCGCGTACGCCGCAGCCCGTACTGACTCGGCATACTGCTCGGTCCGCGGCCAGTCAACGCGCTGCGAGGGAATGGTCACCAGGTGCAGTTCCACCGGATCGCGCGACAATTGGGTCGGCATCGAGAAGATCACGCGGTCTTCGACCCTGGCCCACTCGCCGTAGCTGGACAGCACGCGCCCATCCGTCAGGAACACACGGAACAGCACGTGGCTGTTCGCTGCCTGCGCAATCAAATCGGACGGAATCAGCACGGTCAGCGCCAAGAACGCTGCCATGCGGGCAGTGCGAGACATCTTCGGCAAAGTCAGTTTATCGCCCCTGTGGAAAACCTGTTGATGAACCGTCAATAAACTGTGGATGACGCGACACGAAAAATAAATCCGGGCTCGATCTCGCTGTGATCGAGGCGCCCGAACGCACCGGATGGCCGCTTTCGCGCCGCTCTTCGCTTGTTTGGGCGTGACGAACCCGTAAAATCAACAACTCCACATCGTGACTGTCCATCGCTTCGAAGAGCACATTGCCGGGCGCACGTACCTGATCGAGGTTTCGCCCGTTTCCGCGTCCCGCTGGCGCGCACAGATAGCCCGTAGGCCGGGCATGCCGACGTCTTTGATGCCGTTCTACGGTCAGACGCCCGATGAAGCTGCACAACAGTTGAGCAAGTGGCTCTCTCTCGTATCCGCCCCGGCCACAGCCAATACATAATCAAGGGCCTATGCACGCCCTGAAGATTGCTCTGCGACCCGGTCCCTGGAAGAACCGGCTGGCGCCGCTGGCGCTGCTTCTTGTCCTGACCGGACTGATCCAGCCGCTCACGGCCCAACGCGCCCAGACCCCGCTCCCGCGCGTCCACTTCGTGGCGACCGGCGGCACCATTTCCAATCGCGATGGCGGCCGCCTCTCAGCGGAGGAACTGGCCAAGTCGATGCCCGGGGTCGAGCGCTACGCGCGCCTGTCCCACGAGCAGTTTGCCAACGTGGCCAGCAGCGAGCTCACGCTCGACCAATGGGTCGCACTCGCCAAGCGCGTCAACGAGCTGTTTGCCGGCGATAAGGAACTGGCCGGCATTGTCGTGACCAGCGGGACGGACACGCTCGAGGAAACCGCGTTCTTCCTTCACCTTACCGTTCGCGATCCCCGGCCCGTTGTGGTCGTCGGTTCGATGCGCAACCCGAGCACGGTCGGATACGAGGGCGCGGCCAACCTGCTCGAGGGTGTGCGCGTGGCCGCCGAGCCCGCATCGCGCAACAAGGGCGTGCTGGTGGTCCTGAACGACGAGATCAACTCAGCCCGCAACGTCACGAAGACGGACGCGCTTCGCTTGCAAACGTTCCGCAGCCGCGAGTACGGCCAGCTCGGCGTGGTCGATCGCGACCGCGTCGTCTACTTCAACCAGATCACGCAACGTCACAACGAGCAGGTTGAATTCGACGTCAGCAAGGTCACGACCCTGCCGCGCGTCGACGTGATCATGGTGTATCAAGGCGCGCCCGCCGATCTCATCAAGGCCGCCGTCGACAACGGCGCCAAGGGCATCGTCATTGCGGTCGCCGGAGCCGGCGCGACCAGCGGTAATCAGAGCGAGGGCTTGAACTACGCCGCGTCGAAGGGTGTTTTCATTGTCACCAGCACGCGCACCGGCAGCGGCCGCATTGCGCCGCCGCGGATGCCGGAGGGTGGCAGCGGTGGCGGTGGCAATTTTCAGCCGACGCCCGAGCAGCAGCGCCGGCGTCAATTCACGATTGCCGGTGAGGATCACACGCCGATCAAGGCGCGCGTGCTGTTGATGGTGGCCTTGACGAAGACCACCGATCGCGGCGAACTGCAGCGAATCTTCAGCGAGTACTGAGCTAATTACGGATTAAGACTGGCCGCGGGCCGCGCGCCGGAACGCCGCGCGGACTCGCGAGATCAGCACTT
>DATMJU010000623.1:0-6182 GCA_035553795.1 Vicinamibacterales bacterium | reverse complement strand
CCTGTGCACTTGTGCCATTGGGTTTACTGGTCGGCAGCACCGCGCGAGACATCCGCACGGCTCCGGCGATTGCGAACCTGATCTTCTTTCCGATGATGTTCCTGTCCGGATCTGCGATGCCGTTCGCCGTGCTGCCTGAGGGCGTCAAGCAGTTCGCGCGGATCCTCCCGACGACTTACCTGAACGAAGCGTACTCGGGCGTCATTGTGCGAGGCGACAGCCTGATGATGCTTGCGGGATCGCTGGCCGTCCTGATTGCCATCGGCATCGTCGGCGTGGCCCTCACCTCGATGTTGTTCCGGTGGGAGGGAACCGAGCCGATTCCGCGCCGATCGCTGGCGATCGTCGCGGCGATGTTCACGGTGACGCTCGGCGTATCGGCGCTGGCGGCGCCCGCGTTCAAGATGAGCGAGATGCCCGGCGCGCGACGTGTCGAGGCAGGCGAAGCGCAGGGGCAGGTGCTCGTGCTTCGCGGCGCGACGGTGCTCGATGGTCTCGGCAGCCGGATCGTGAACGCTCGCGTCGTGATTCGCGATCACCGCATCTCCGAGATCTCCCTGGATGACGATCGCGTCGCGTTGCCTGAGGGTGCGCGAGTCGAAGACCTCCGCGGCCGCTACCTGATTCCCGGGCTGTTCGATTCGCATGCGCACTGGGGTGGGTCGGGCGGCATCGGCGCCTCCCCGATCGAGATGACCGACGATCGGCTCGCCCACGATCTCACTGCGACCCTGTCGGCCGGTGTCACCTCAGTGCTCTCGCTGACAGACGACGTGAAGGAGATGCGGGCGCTGTCGAACGAGGTCGCCGCGGGTCGCAAGAAGTCGCCGCGGACGTTCTTCTCCGGTCCGTCGCTGACGGCGAAAGGCGGACATCCGACCGAGATGTTCTCGTTCCTGCCTGGCCTCGCGGATCTGCTCACGCGACAGATCGAGACCCCGGAAGCTGCGCGCGAGGCGATCGCCGAACTCGATCGCGCGCGCGTCGACGTTATCAAGCTCGTGCTCGAACCCGGATTCGAGAACAGCCCGCTGCCGCGAATGAAGGAAGACGTGTTTCGAGCGGCGATGGCGGAAGCCAAATCAAGGAAGATGCGCACCACTGTTCACGTTGGCACGGACGCCGACGCGCGGCTGGCGATCGATGCCGGAGCCAACGGCCTGGAGCACACCGCGCGAGGCTTGAGCGACGAGACCATCGCGTTGATGGCGGCGAAGAAGGTCACGTTCACGCCCACGTTGGTGGTGCTTGACTGGGGATGGAAGCGCAGTGCGGTTCGTGGTGGAGACGACCTGGTGCGACGGCTCGCGCTGCCGGAGATCCTGAAGTCGTTCCTCGACCCGAAGTCGCCCATGGCCGCCTTCCTTGATGAGCAGAGCGCGATGTCGTCGACGATGAAGGGGGCGTTTGAGGGATCGATGCAGCAGACATCTCGCGCCATCCGCGCCGGCGTGCCGGTGCTTGCGGGTTCCGACGCCGGAAATCCCATGACGCTTCACGGCGTGTCGTTGATTCGTGAATTGGAGCTGCTGGCCCAGGCCGGCATGCCGCTGACCGATGTGCTGAAGTCCGCGACGTCCAGGGCCGCAGACCGCCTCGGTCAGTCTTCACTCGGCAGGATCGCCGCCGGCGCAATCGCCGACATCGTCGTCCTGGATGCCGATCCAACCGAGGCCGTGGACGCGTACCGCAGGGTCTCGGCCGTCTACCTCGGTGGCCGAAAACTGCGAGAATAGGCGACGTCGATCATGACATTCGTGCATCGCCTCAGGGGCCTCGGCTGGGAGGTTTACGCGTGGTTGATCTACGCGCTGCCGTTCCTCTACGTTGCGATCGCGGCTCCCTTCGAGCCGTTCGCGAAGGCCGTGCAAGTCGCATCGTTCCTGGTCTTCCTGCCGCTGTACTTCGCCAGCTTCCTGGTGCGGTCGCCGCGCGTCCTGTGGATCGTTGGCGCGCTCGACCTGATCGCCATTGTCAACAGCCAGTGGAATCCGTCGGCGGCCACGTTCTTCATCTACGGGTCGGCGGCCATCGCCAACGGTTTCACGACGCGCACCGCGTTCATGGTCCTCGGCGGTCAGCTGGCGGTTGGCGCGTTGTCGTCGTTCCTGATCGGCGCCGAGTGGTGGTTCTACATGGCGTCGATCGTGATTTCCGCGCTGATTGGTTCGCTGACGATCCAGGCGCGCGCCAAGGAAGCCGGCGACGCGAAGTTGCGGATGGCGCAGGAGGAAGTCGAGCGCCTCGCAAAGCTTGCCGAGCGAGAACGCATTGCCCGCGATCTGCATGACCTCCTTGGTCACACCCTCTCGGTGGTTGTGCTGAAGAGCGAGCTGGCGCAAAAGTTGATGTCGCGCGATCCGGCGCGCGCGATGCAGGAGATCGCAGAGGTCGAGCGCATCTCGCGCCAGGGCCTGGCAGATGTGCGCCAGGCGATCACCGGCTACCGGTCGTCAGGCCTCGCCGCCGAGATCGAGCATGTGCGAGAGACGCTGACGGCGGCCGGCATCGACACCACGATCGAGGCGCGTCCCGTGCAGCTTGCACCGGCGCAGGAGACGGCGCTGTCGCTCGCGCTTCGCGAGGCCGCGACCAACGTTATTCGCCATGCTGCGGCCACCACCTGTCACATCCGTTTCTACGCACAGGATGGTTCTGCGTTGATGGAAGTGCAGGACGACGGCAGGGGAGGGCCGGCGCCGTTTGGCAACGGCCTGACCGGCATGCGCGAACGGATTCAGTCTCTCGGTGGTGCGCTGCAACTCGACACGGCTCGCGGTACGCGGCTGATGATTACCCTGCCGCTTTAACTTCACGCCCCAAGCCCCATGTCCATCAGAGTCCTTATCGCCGAAGACCAGAGCATGGTGCTTGGCGCGCTTGCTGCGCTGCTCGAGATCGAACACGACATCGAGGTTGTGGCGCGCGCGCACGACGGTAGGGAAGCGTTGGCCCTTGCTGCCTCGAGCGATCCCGACGTGGTGTTGACCGACATCGAGATGCCGCACATGACCGGCCTGGAGCTGGCCGCCGAGCTGCATCGCACGCGCAAAGGCCAGCGGCCGCGCGTCATCATTCTCACCACCTTTGCTCGTCCCGGATACCTGCGCCGTGCCCTCGATGCGGGAGCGTCGGGATACCTGTTGAAGGATGCGCCGGCAGAAAAGCTTGCCGATGCCATTCGCGGTGTCCACCAGGGCCTGCGCGTCGTCGATCCGCAGCTCGCCCAGGACGCGTGGGGCGAGGCCGACCCGCTGACGGATCGCGAGCGGCAGGTGCTGCGGGCCGCGGAAGAGGGCCTGGCCAGCGCGGACATTGCCAAGCGCCTCAGTCTCTCGGAAGGCACCGTTCGTAACTACCTGTCGGAATCCATCGCGAAGCTGGGTGTATCGAACAGGATCGAAGCCGCCCGCCTGGCAAGGCAGCGCGGGTGGTTGTAACGGGGACTGACGTCATCCCCCCTCTTTTTGCAGCAGTTTCTGCGCTTGGGCCCGTTTTTTGTGGCAATTTCTGCAACCAGGCGTGGAAGCCGTAACGTTTTGTCACGCCAAAGCGACCGTCCCGGTTACATTTATCGGGCGTGAAGGCCCTCATCGCCCTGGCTGCATTGGCTGTGTTCGCGGTTCAACAGCCGACCGCGCTTCAGTCCCTCCTCAATCGCGCTTCCGCCGAATTCCCCGGCAAGGCCGGCATCTGGGTGAAGCACCTCACCACCGTTGAGACCGCGGGCGTTCGCGACGGCGAGACCTTCAACAGCGCCAGCGTGATCAAGATTCCGGTGCTGGTGCTCGCGTTCCAGATGGCCGACAAGGGCGCGCTCAATCTCGACGAGCGCATCACCATTCGCAAGGAAGATATTCGCGGCGGCTCCGGCATCTTCCGCTATCACGACGCCGGACTGCAGCCGACGTTCCGCGATGTGCTGCTGCAGATGGTGATCACCAGCGACAACACCGCGACGGACCTTGCGATCGCAAAAGTTGGCGGAGTCGCGCGGGTGAACGAGTGGCTCAAGGAGTCAGGTTACGCCACCGAGCGCCTCACGCAGACCACCGGCGATCTGTTCGCGAAGTACCGCCTGCTCGCGCCGGCAAACCTGTCCCAGCCCACTGCGGCCGATCTGGCCAGGATCGAGGCCGCGAGTCAGGCGAAGACGAATGGCGATCGAGACTACTGGCTCGGCGAGATCACGCCGCGCGGCATGGGGCGGATGCTCGAAGGCATCGAGAAGCGCACCATTGCAAGCAAGGCCGCGTGTGATGACATGCTACGCATGATGCGCGCGCAGCAGGCCGGCGCGCGACGCCTCAATCACTTTCTCTCTGTCCCAGTCGCCCACAAGACCGGCGACTTCCCCCCGGTGCTGGCCAACGATGTCGGCATCATTTACGCGCGCTCGGGACCGATCGTGGTGTCTTTCCTCGGCAATGCGATCACCGGCAACTACGGCGAAGCCGAAGACCGGATGGGCCGTTTTGCACAATCGCTAGTGGAGCTGTTCGATAAATGAGATCCCGTCTTTTGCTTCTGTTCGCTCTGTGCTCTCTGTGTGTTCTGTGGCCGGCGTCCGTGTCTGCGCAGGAACCCGCGCTCTGGCCCGGAGCGAAGTACGACCCGGCCATTCCGACGATCAAGTCGGTGCTCGGTCACGACCACGGCGAGGTGATCACTCCGCCTGATGGCGTTGAGCGCTACCTGCGCGCTCTGCAGCAGGCCGCTCCCACCAAGAGCCGGCTGATTGAGTACGCCCGCTCATGGGAGGGCCGTCCCCTATGGCTGTTCGTGATCGGCAGCCCGGATCGCATCTCGAAGCTTGAACAGGTCAAGGCCGACCTCCAGCGCTTTGGCGATCCCCGCCGGCACCAGGCCGGCGATGCAGATCGCTTGCTGAAGCAGCTGCCGGTCGTGGTCTGGTTGATTCACGGCGTCCACGGCAACGAGATCTCGTCGTCTGATGCCGCGCTGCTCGAGGCGTATCACCTCCTGGCGGCGCAGGGTGATCCCGGCGTTGACACGGTGTTGCGTGACGCGCTGGTGCTGATCGATCCGATGCAGAACCCGGACGGGCGCGCGCGCTTCGTCGCGAACAACCTGCTCGGTCGGGCCGCCACCGCCGATCCGGCCCCGTACTCCGCCGAACATGATGAGCCGTGGCCCGGCGGCCGCAGCAATCACTACCTGTTCGACATGAATCGCGACTGGTTTGCGCAGTCACAGCCCGAGACGCGCGGCCGTATCAAGATCGGCCTCGAGTACCTGCCGCAGATCACCGTCGACCTGCACGAGCAGGGTGGCGACAACGCGTATTACTTCGCGCCGCCGGCGGAAGCGATCAACCCCCACGTCACCAAGAGCCAGATCGCGGCGTGGGAACTCATTGGCAAGGCCAACGCGGCGCGCTTTGATGAGCGCGGCTGGCCCTACTACGTTCGCGAGGTCTACGACGCGTTCTATCCTGGCTACGGCGATTCGTGGCCGACCTTCCAGGGGTCGATCGGCATGACCTACGAGCAGGCGTCGGCCCGCGGCCTGTCGTTCTCGCGCAGCGACGGCGACACGCTCACCTATCGCGACGGCGTGATGCATCACTTCAACGCCGCGATCGTCACGGCGATCACCGCGGCCCGGAATCGCGACCGGTTCCTGGCTGACTATCTCGAGTATCGCCGCAGCGCGGTCTCCGAGGGTGAGAAGGGAGCGATCCGCGAGTACGTGATCGTGCCCGGCCAGGACGCATCGCGCGCGGAACTGCTCGCGCGCAACCTGGCGACGCAGGGCATCGACGTTCGCCGCGCCGAAGAGGCGATCAAGCTTGCCTCGCGCACCATCCCTGCCGGCGCCTACATCGTGTCGAATGCGCAGCCCACCGCGCGCATGATCCGCAACCTGCTCGATCCGAAGACCGAGCAGTCGCCCGAGTTCATCAAGAAGCAAGAAGAGCGCCGCAAGATGCGCCTCAACGATCAGATCTACGACATCACCGCGTGGAACCTGCCGATGCTCTACGACGTGGAGCTCGTCACCACTCCCACGGCGATCACGGTCAAGACGACGCCGGTGCCGTCGCAGTACGATGCGCCGTTTGCGACGCGGCCGATCGCCGCTGCGAAGGTTGGCTATTTGGTGCCGTGGGGTTCGGCCGCCATCGCTTTGTCTGCCGACGCTCTGAAGCAGGGCATCCG